>JAAWOG010000041.1 GCA_022799355.1 Lachnospiraceae bacterium
GCAAGCCGGACTCTCGCGCCGGAGCGCGGCTGCATCAGCAGCCATATTCCTTTATCCTCGCGGAGCGTTTTTATTTCATAGGACGCAATTTCCTATGAAGCGAAAAAGCCATAGGCTCCCACGCCTATGGCTTTGCTGTAAACAATTTTCATTATTTCTTATAATGCCCGATTTCTATCCCGGAAAAATGCTCTTTCAGGTACGACAACACCTCCTCCACATCCTCCCGGTGCTCCATGCGAAGTTTATGTACTCTTCCCTGCTTATCAATCAGCATCAGATAATGCTCCGTCACAGGCAGATCCCCCGACTCTCCGCTCTCGATGCGCAGGTACGCTCTCGTTATCTCCTCGTAAGCGATGGCGCGAATCCTGATAAAATAACGGTAGAACAGAAAATGCTCTCCCAGTCTGGCTTCCGACGCCTTTTTCCCCTTCTTAAATTCCTCCCGGAGCACCTCCTCCGAAGCGCTCCCGGCAAGTATTTTAATTCTCATATTCCAGTTCCGCATGTGCCCTTCCGCCACACCCTATCCTAAGACAATTTCCAGCCGCTACACGTCTGTAAATCGTCTTGTGCACCGGAATGGCACATGCTGTTTTTTATTCCAGTTCCGCATGTCCCTTTCCGCTCACCTTATTTTTACTCTGTCTCTCTGAGCGCGATCCCCAGTTCTTCAAGCTGCGCTTCATCCACCACATTGGGTGTCTCGCACATCAGGTCCGAGGCATCCTTCACCTTCGGGAAGGCGATCACCTCTCTGATACTGTCCCCATGGGTAAGCAGCATCACGAAGCGGTCCACGCCGTAGGCAAGCCCTGCATGGGGCGGCACGCCGTACCGGAAGGCGGAGAGCAGATAGCCGAATTTCTCCCATGCCTTCTCCTGCCCGATACCCAGCACCTCAAACATCTTCTCCTGAATATCATTCTGGTGGATTCTGACGGAACCGCCGCCCAGCTCCACGCCGTTTAACACGATATCGTAAGCCTTCGCCCGCACTCTGCCGGGATCGGAATCAATATACTGCCAGTCCTCCTCCATGGGCATCGTAAAGGGATGGTGCATCGCCATAAAGCGGTTCTCCTCATCGGACCACTCCAGAAGCGGGAACTCCGTCACCCAGAGGAAATTAAACTGATTCGGATCATACAGGTTAAGCTGTTTTCCCAGTTCCAGACGAAGCTGTCCGAGCACACCCCAGACAATCGCATTTTTGTCCGCCGCAAACAGCAGAAGGTCTCCGTTTTCGCCACCCATCGTCTGAATCAGTGCGGCACTCTGCTCTTCGGTCAGGAATTTTGTGAAGGAAGATTTCATCGTGCCATCCTCTCCGATACAGAGGTAAGCCAGTCCCTTCGCACCGCTTCCCTTTGCCATATCCACCAGCGCATCGATCTTCTTTCTGGGCATAGCCCCCTGTCCTTTGACATTGATGCCGCGCACGGAACCGCCGCTTTCCAAAGCGGAAGTAAAGACGCCGAAACCGCAGTCCTTCACCACTTCCGACACATCTGTCAGTTCCATCCCGAAACGGGTATCCGGCTTATCGGAACCATAGCGGTCCATCGCTTCCTGCCATTTGATCCTCGGCAGAGGGAGCTGCACGTCAAGACCGATGCTCTCTTTGCAGACATATTGAATCAGTCTCTCGTTCACATCCAGCACGTCCTCCACATCCACGAAGGAAAGCTCCATGTCCGCCTGGGTAAACTCCGGCTGTCTGTCCGCCCGCAGGTCCTCATCCCGGAAGCACCTGGCAATCTGGAAATACCGGTCGTAGCCGGAACACATCAGGAGCTGCTTATAAAGCTGAGGCGACTGAGGCAGCGCATAAAAATTGCCCGGATGCACTCTGCTGGGCACCAGATAATCTCTCGCTCCCTCCGGCGTGGAACGGCACAGAATCGGCGTCTCGATCTCTAAAAAGCCTTCCTTTGCCATAAACTCCCGCATCGCCGTCACCATTTTGCTGCGCAGCATCAGCTTCTTTTGCAGGTCCGGCCTTCTCAGATCAAGGAATCTGTATTTCAAACGAATCTCTTCCTTCGTCTTGCTCTCCGCTTCAATGGGAAACGGAGGCGTCTCCGCTTCCGCCAGTATGCGTACCTGCTTCGCCCGCACTTCGATCTCCCCGGTAACAAGATTTTCATTTACCGCGCCGCCGCGCTTTTCCACAATACCTGTCACCGCAATCACAAACTCACTGCGCATTTTCTCCGCTTTCGCAAAAGCTTCACTGCCGCAGTCGGTCTCCTCAAAAATGATCTGCAAAATACCGGAGCGGTCCCGCAGGTCCACAAATATGATCCCGCCCTTGTTTCTCTGTTTCTGTACCCATCCCATCACGGTTACGGTTTCTCCCGTATTCGCCGCGGAAAGCTCCGCGCAGCGATGGCTCCTTTTTAATCCCTGTATTGATTCTGCCATGTTTTTTCCCTTCTTTCTGATCTGAATATAATAGCGCTTCTTTTACCGGCGTTCCGTTTCTCTATTGTCCGCGAAGCCCTTCCGCCTCTCTAAAATTTAAGCCCTTCCTTATAAAACTCCTGAAACTCCGTATATCCCTGGTCCTTAAGCTGTTCCTTCTGGAATTTCTTATTTTTGTTCATCCGGGCAACAAGCACTTTCTTTCCATCTTCCCGCTCTTTCTGCGCCTGCCGCATCACCTTTGTCATCACCTCCGCAGAGACACCCTTCTCGATCAGATAAGCCGTCTTTTCCGCCGCTCCCGGCACTTCAAAACCGCTCTCCAGCAAAAGCAGAATGATCCGCTCAAAACCGATGGAAAATCCGCAGGCAGGCACATCCTTTCCCGTGAACCTGCCGACCATCTTATCATAGCGCCCGCCGCCTCCGCAGCTTCCGCCAAACTCCGGCATCGCTATCTCAAAAATCGTCCCTGTATAGTAGGACATACCCCGCACCAGCGTGGGATCGAATACCAGATCAAAAAAGTCTCCCTTTGAGGCATTTACACTCTCTAAAATCTCCCGGAAACCTGCGCTCACATCCGCCGGCAGATATCCTTCCAGCTTTTTTGCTATAAATACCGCCTTATCCTCCGCCTTTTCCATCTCTTCAAACAGGCCCAGATACTTTTCCACCACCGCGTTTTCGTATCCCGCAGAAAGCAGTTCCGCCTTCACGCCTTCCGATCCGATCTTGTCCATCTTATCTAAAATAATAAAGACTTCATCATAGTTATCTTCCGCAAAGCCGCTGTATGCCGCCATCGCCTTTAAGATCTGCCGGTCATTGATGCGGATCTGAAAATTTTTAAATCCCAGTTTTCCAAGCGTTGTCGTGGTTGCCAGAATCAGTTCTATCTCCGCCAGGTTCGTCGCCTCCCCCAGAATATCGATATCGCACTGCATAAACTGGCGATAACGTCCCCGCTGGGGCTTATCCGCCCGCCATACATTGCCCATCTGCAGCGCTTTAAAAGGCGTCGGCAGCTCACCGCTGTGGGCCGCATAATAACGGACAAGAGGCACCGTCAGATCATAGCGAAGCCCGCCGTCCGTGATATCCTCTTCTCTCAGATCACCCTCCAGCTTAAGCTTTTCGCCCCGCTTTAATATCTTGAAAATCAGCTTTTCATTCTCACCGCCCGCCTTGCAGTTCAAATTCTCAAGATGCTCCACCGCAGGCGTCTCCATCGATGTAAAACCGAAACTTCCGTAAGTCTCCTTGATCACACCTATCACATAATCCCGAATTTCCATCTCTTTCGGCAGAATATCCTTCATACCGGTCACCGGTTTTTTACTTAATGCCATTTTCTTTTCTCCCTGTACTCTGTTTGTTTCCGTATCTGCACATTATATTAACTCTTATAAGGCCGCCTGAACGGCTGCCGTTTCTGCTCTATCTTACACTGTATTTCCTTACTTTTCAACTCTTATAAAAGAAAAATCAAAAAATAGTATTGCTCTTTTCTTTCATGTGGTATAATACATGAAATAATCTGGTTTTTAATGCTACGTTATGCAAAGGAGAACTTTACCATGAGTGAAACATTTCACATTGTCAGCGACGGTTCCTGTGACCTTTCCCCGGCACTTGCCGAAGAAAAAAATATCACAATAGTACCTTTTTACGTATCTTTCGACGATGAACACTATTTAAAAGAAAATATCGATATTACCGTCAGGGCTTTTTATCAGCAGATGATCGACAAAAAAGGCGTATTTCCCAAATCCTCGATGCCCTCTGTCAGTGATTACGAAGAAGCTTTCCTGCCTTTTGCAAAAGCAGGGACGCCTGTGATCTGCATCTGTATTACCACAAAGTTCAGCGGTTCCATGCAGTCCGCTCTGAACGCCAGATCCCTGATTCTCGAACATTATCCAAAAGCGCAGATCACGGTGATCGATGCCACCGTCAATACCGTCCTGCAGGGACAGTATGTGTTAGAGGCCGCCGCCCTGCGGGATAGCGGCGCAGGCTATCAGGAGACCATCGACCGCCTTGAACAGATAAAAAGCACCGGCAGAATCTTTTTCACGGTGGGAACTATGGAATATTTAAAACACGGCGGCAGAATCGGAAAAGTAGCTGCTCTTGCCGGCGGCATTCTGGATATCCGCCCTATTATCACGCTGAAAGAAGGAGAAATTTTTCCCTCCGGCATCGACAGGGGCAGAAAGCGCACCCTGCAAAAAGTAACGGAACTTTTACTGGAATATCTGAAAGAAAAGAACCTTCCCATGGAATGTTACAGCCTCGCGGTGGGATACGGCTACGATGTGGAAGAGGGCGCAGCCTTCCGTGACCACGCCCTCGCCGTTTTAAAAGAAAAGGGATACGGGATCGATGAGATTCCCGTCTATCAGATCGGTGCTACCATCGGCGTTCACACCGGTCCCTATCCGCTGGGCTTCGGGATCATAGAAAAAGGAATACACGCCTGATGTGCCTCTAATGTCATGTAGTTTAACATTGCCGGACGTCGGGAGGAATGGCTTAACTAAGTGACATTGGATCTGCCTCTCACGTCTTATATCACCTGCGGACAGTCTCCTGTACTGCCCGCAGGAATATATGCACATATCGGACTATATATTTTATATCCGCTGACTCCTCAGAAACTCCAGAAACCGCTCCACACCGCCGCCGCAGCGGACCACTCCCTCCGGCCTTACGCCGGCCACTTCCGAGACATCAAAGAAATCCCCTCCCTTCGTCAGTTCCGTCCTCATAAAACTGTCGCTCCCGAAGATCCCTTCCTCAATCCCCACAAACTCATCTCCCCAGAAAGCACAGTCTTCTGCGCTCAGCATAGCCTTCCCGGCTTCCGCCGCCATATCCTCCCGGATTTTCTCAAACACCCTCTCCACATTGTCGCTCTTGCTGCTGCTCCCCACTTCCAGATACTTGGCGTCACAGGTGGGCTTCACCTTAAGCCCCTGCTCCCTGCCCGCCTCCTCCGCCAGTGCCATCAGCGCCTTTAAGCCGCCCCGGATTCCATGCCCCGCAAGCTTCTCCCGCAGCAGCCAAAGCTCATCCTCCTGCATAAACAGATTGTCTCCCCGCACCGCCTCCGGCATCAGGTCGATTTTGCAGTAATTCGGCCTGCTGAACACGATGTCCGTGTCAAAGCCGTAATCCCTTTTCAGCCCCATATGGACTTCAAAACAGGCCCTGTGGATCTTCTCTATCCCCTTTTCATCGGGTACCATGTGGGAAAACACATAGGGCTCTCCGTCACGGAAGGCATAGTTGAAGGCACCCCTGCCAAGCCCCAGGTACAGGTTGTTAAGCTCTTCTTTGGTAAAATACTTTTCCAGCTCCCCGCCCGCTATGTTCTCCATCGTGGTCCCGCTGACAATCACCAGCCGTATCCCCTGCCTCAAAAGGGGGCCCATCGCTGCCGCAGCCTCCTGCACCGGCGCCTTCCGGGAGAGCACCGCCGTCCCGTCCCAGTCGAAAAACACCGCTTTGTATCTCTTATATTCCATATCTCCTCTATGTCCTTTCTTATTCCCTTTTCCGGATATTCCCTTTTCGGGATCTGCCGTCTCCTGCCGCTCCCCGGGTTACTTCTCTCCCGGGGAACACATACTCTTTCCAATGTCATTTCGTTAAGCCATTTATCCGGCCGGGAGGGACATAAAATGCTCCTTCCCGGCGTCCCGCAATGTTAACGAAATGACATTGATACGCTCTCCCCTTCCTTCACTTCCGTCTCTTCCCCATACACGGAAAACGTAAGCCTCTCTCCTTTCAGCAGCGTAAAGGCCGCCTCTTTTTTCGTCACGGAAACCTCCAGCAGGCACCCCCGGTACTTCACCCTGAAAGAATATCCTTCCCATTTCTCCGGCAGCACCGGCTGAAAGCTTAACTTCCCTCCATAGCAGCGCATCCCGCCGAAGCCGTTTGCCACCGCCTGCCAGGTCCCGGCCATGTTCGCCGCATGGATTCCCGCATAGAAATTGTTATGGCAGTCATCCAGGTCCATCCTGGCAGACTCCGTGAAATACCGGTACGCCTCCTCCACATACCCGATGCCGCAGGCCACTATCCCGAAGATGCAGGTGGAGAGGGAGGAATGGTGCAGCGTCACCTCCTGGTAAAAATCATAATCCCTGCGGATCTCCTCCTTTGTAAACAGGCTGCCGTGCAGGTACAGCCCCAGCACCGCGTCCGCCTGCTTGGACATCCGGTGCCGCATGATGAACAGCGGGTGGTAGTTCTCATAGAGCCACGCCCTCTTCTCCTTCGGGATCTTCTCCTCCTCCCAGGGCTTCCGCATCAGAAAGCCGTCATCCAGCGGATGGATTCCCCTCTCCTGATCATAGGGCAGGTACATCTTCTCCGTAATCTCCTCCCACAAAGACAGCTCCTCCTCCTCAAAGCGGACCTTCTCCCGCAGCCTCTCATAGCACTCCGGCTCCCGCTCCATCAGCCACCTGAGAGCCCCCGATGCGTCACGCAGATGCTCCCTTGCCATCAGGTTCGTATAAAAGTTGTTGTCCACCAGCACATTGTACTCATCCGGCCCGGTGACGCAGCAGATGCAGTACCTGCCCTCCCGGCATCCGGCAAAGCTCCCCACATCCGCCCAGATGCGTGCCGTCTCCAGCAGAAGCTCCGCACCCTTCTCCACAAAGAATTCCTCATCCCCCGTGGCCTGCAGGTACAGGCACAGGGCGTAGGCGATATCCGCGTTGATATGGTACTGTGCCGTCCCCAGCGGATAATAGGTGGAGGCCTCCTGCCCGTTGATGGTCCTCCAGGGGAACAGCGCACCCTTCTCATGCCCCAGCACCCGGGCACGCTCCCTTGCCTGCTCCAGCGTATGGTACCGATATTCCAGAAGCTTTCTTGCCGTCTCCGGCTCCGTATGGACCAGCACCGGCAGCACGTACATCTCCGTGTCCCAGAAATAGTGCCCCTCATAGCCCTCCCCGGAGAGCCCCTTCGCCCCCATGCCTGTCTTCCCGTTCCTGCCCGCCGACTGGAAGATATGGAACAGGTTAAAGCGCAGCCCCTGCACCAGGGCGCCGCTCCCTTCTCCCTCTATCCGCACATCCGCCTCTTCCCAGAAACGGCCAAAGATCTCCTCCTGTTTCTCTTTCAGCCTCCCGTAGCCTTCCTCACCTGCTCTCTCAAGCTCCTTTTTTACAAAGCCTTCCAGTTCCCCCTTTTCCATCTCCAGGGATGTGGCATAGCAGGCCATCTTTTCCAGAATAACCTTCTCCCCTGCCGATGCTTCCGCTTCCAGGATGCAGGAGGCTTCCAGCCCTTTTACCTCTCCCCCCGCCGGGTACTTCCTCAAGGGTATCCCGTCCTTACCGGAAGGTATTCCGTCCGCACCGGAGAGTATCCCTTCCGTTCCGAATGGCTCCCCTTCCTTTCCTTCCACCCGCAGTCTGTGCAGGCTCCCGCAGCCCACCGTCAGGCGGCTCATCTGCGTTGTCCCCTCATAATAGAGGACACGATCCTCCCGCTCCAGCTTCTCCATATCCAGCTTCCGGCCGAAAGGACCATAATCCACTATTGGATTGGTTTTTCTCGTATGGTTCTCCACATCCCCCTGCAGCCTTGACTCAAACCTTATCTTCCCGGAGAAATTCAGCGGCTCCGCCTCATACCGCACCGCCAGGATATGCTCCCTTGCAAAGGACACAAGGCGCCCTGTCCTGATCCGCACCTTCTTTCCACCGGGGGACGTCCACACAAGCCGCCTCTCCAGGAACCCTTCCCGCATATGCAGCACCCGGGCGTACTCCGACACTTCCCCTTCCTCCATGGAAAACCTTTCTCCGTCCACATACAGCCTTGTCTCTTTCAGGTTCGGCAGGTTCAGCAGGGACTGGCTGTAGAGAGGGGAGCCAAAGTTCGCCTCCCCGTAGCGGATCTTCTCGCTCTCATAAAAACCGTTGACGAAGTTCCCCTCAAGCCCCGTATCGATATCAAAGTCATACCCTTCCTCAAAAGTCCCCCTTGTCCCGATATAGCCGTTAGACAGCGAAAACGTCGTCTCATTCCTGTAGTTTGTCCTTCTCTCAAAGGCCTCTTCCGTGACCGTCCACTCCTCGATCGGATAGATCGGCTCTCTCCCCGTTATCATCTCTCTCTTCCTCCTTTATCACGCTGTATTTCTTCAAAGCCTGCCTGTACACACAGGTTTTCGCCATCCCCGAGGGCGGATGTCCCTCTTACCCTTTCACGGCGCCCGCAGTCAGGCTTTCCACCACCTGCTTTTGCAGAACGATAAACAAAATGATAGTCGGCAGTACCGTCATCACCACCGCGGCAAACAACGCCGAATAATTGTTGGCGAAAGTTCCCATATAGTAATTCAGAGCAATCGGCACGGTCCTCGCGGAATCTCCGCTGGTCAGCATCAGAGCAAAATAAAATTCATTCCATGTGTTGATAAACTGCAAAAGCGCTATCGTCACAAGCCCTGGCTTTGCCAGCGGAAGAATGATGTAAAAAAACGTCTGCAAAAAGGATGCCCCGTCAATGTAGGCGGACTCTTCCAGCGCCGTGGATATCGTCTTATAATAGCTGACCATCACAAAAAAGGACATCGGGATTCCCATCGCCGAATACACAATGATCAGCCCCGGCTTGGTATCAAAAATATGAAGCTTTTGAAACATGGCAAATAACGGCTGTGATATTGCCTGCGCCGGCAGCATCAGAGACGCCGAAATCAGCAGGACAATCAGTGTCTTTAACCGAAAGCGGAATCTGGAAATAATATAAGCGCACATTGCCACCAGCGCCACCGTCACCAGTACACTGCTCCCCACAATAATGACACTGTTGCAAAAATATCTGGCAATCGGAGCATACTGAAAAGCCGCCCTGTAATTATCCGGTTTAAAAGACGAAGGCAGGGAAAGCGCGGAAGAATTGATCTCCGCATAAGTTTTAAAGGAACTCATCGCCGCCCACAAAATCGGTCCTACCGCAATCAGTGTAAAAAAGATCAGAAACACATATTTCGCGGCTTTTGCCGCATATACAACGCCCTGTGGTGTCTTTTTCATTATCTTCCATCCTCCTCTCCCGCTTTTGTCATAAACAGCCGCTGTATCAGCAATACCAGTGAGATTCCCGTTATAATCTGCACGACGCCCACCGCATTGGCTTTTCCGTAATTATTTTCCAGTGTCGCCGCCTTATATAAATAGATCGGCAGGTTTAATGTACTGGTGCCAGGGCCGCCTTTTGTTGTCA
Source organism: Lachnospiraceae bacterium (assembly GCA_022799355.1). GTDB lineage: Bacteria > Bacillota > Clostridia > Lachnospirales > Lachnospiraceae > 1XD8-76. The sequence goes on from JAAWOG010000041.1 coordinate 9,700, forward strand.
TATAAATAATGTCAAACTGGGACACCATAGCCACCGACGCCAGGGTGACACAAGTACCGAAAATATTTTTCATCAGCGGCAGCGTGATATACCGGTCCACCTGCCAGGATTTTGCACCGTCCACCCGGGCCGCCTCATAAATCTCCTGGTCCACCGCTCCCATTTCCGCCAAAAAGATGATCGTGTTAAAGCCGGAATACAATATCCACGTAAAAGTGACCGTCCAGAACGCATATCTGGAATTGCCGAACAAATTGGGCACCTGCCCCATATCCGAACCCAGTTTTTCCCACAGGGGCTTTACCACGCCGAAACTCGGATTCAGCAGCAGCGTAAACATCACGCCGGTTGCCGCCGTAGGTATGATATTGGGGATCATATAAGCGGTCCTTACGATTTTCCAGCCCTTCGGTTTTCTCCTGAGTATCAGTGCCATCACCAGCCCAAGCGTCACATGGAAAGTGGACTGCAGCAATACCCACAGCAGCGTATTTCCGATGGATTTCAGGAAATCCTCATCCCCGAATATGGTCACAAAATTTTTCAGCCCCGCAAACTCCGGCGGCGAAAAAACAGTATAATTACATAAAGAAGTATAAAACACCGTCACGATAGGTGCTGCGTAGACAAGGGCGAACAGCAGCATACACGGGACGGTGAACAGGGTGATCCACAACCCTCTGTTTTTGATCTTCATGATTCCTCCTCCTGATACATCCGTGTAAAGATAAGTGATTTCCGGTCCCAAAAGGTCGGCCTTATCCCCATTTTGGTTTTAAAAAGGGGCTGCCGATGCAGCCCCACGCCTCTCATGCACAACTACTGATTCTTCTTCGCAGATTCCGACAGTTTTTCACAGAACTCTTCCGGTGTGATATTCCCATAAGCAAGTTCGGGAAGTTCCGTTGAAAATGTGTCTATCGTATTCTGGTACCAATAAGCCTGATTCTGGCCGTATGTAACCTTCGCCTGATTCTGAATCTCCAGCACCTGTGCCATCAGCGGATCACTCTCTGTCAGCGCAGAAGGAATCTCCAGATCATTCGATACCGGCTGCAGCCCTGTCATCTCCAGCGCCTTGATCTGATTCTCGGGCAGTGTCTCGAATTTCAGGAAAGCAACCGCCGCTTTTATCTTTTCTTCTTCCATAGCACCCACCATATCTCCCGGGGTAGGCACCATTTCCATTCCGTTTCCGGGCAGTAACATAATGCCGACTTTATCATAAAAGCCTTCCGGCGCCTTCTCCGTCTCGGAAAAATCCGGTATCATCCAGGGACCGTTGGGGAACATCGCCACTTCTCCGTTAAAGAAATGAGTTGCCATCGGATCGTACTTGCCGCCTACCGCATCCGCCGTAGTATACTCCTGAAACATTCTCTGTATCGTTTCCGCTGCGGCCGTCACTTCCGGCGTGTTAAAGTCCGTAGGGTACATGCTGTTCATCCACTGATTCCCGGCATCCCCGTTTGTGCCAATCAGCGCACTCATCCACAGATTGGTCAGCCAGCCGGAATCGGCCGTATCCATGCCCACCGGCGTGATGCCTGCCGCTTTCAGCTTATCACAGGCCTCAAAGAACTCATCCCAGTCAGCATAAGCCACTTCCGGCGCCTCAATACCTGCCTGCGCAAACAGCTCTTTGTTATAATAAATATAGGAAATTTCCTTGGATACCGGCACGCCATAGATCTTCCCATCCACCGTGTTAAATTCCAGGGAAGTGTCATCAAAAAGCGCCCTCCACTCCGGATCAGCCTCAAAGTACGGCGTCAGATCGGCCACCTTGCCGGATTTTGCCGCCAGTTCCGTAATATTGTTGCCGCCGTTGAACACGATATCCGGCAGATCTCCGCTGGAGATCAACAGCTTAATCTTCTGATTGAAGGCATCCGTGGTAGGAATCTCCTCAAAATGGAACTCTACGTTTTTTCCCTCTTCCGTCTGCTGGAAGGCATCAAACAGATAGGTATAGTACTCCGCCGCATAATCCGTTCCCACGTGATAGTTGATCACATCCAGCACGATCTTATCGCCGGAAGAATCCTCTGTGCCCTGCTGCACTTCCTCCGCCGCACCGCCGCTCTGATCCGCCGCCGCTTCCTGGCTTCCGGCACTGCTGCCGCAGGCTGTCACCCCAAGTACCATCAGCCCGCTCAGCGCCAGCCCCAAAAACCTGCTTACCGTTTTCTTCTTCATCTCTCTCCTCCTTTATGTGATTTGAAAATTTCTGTTGATAAAAAAATTCTATCCCATCCGTCCGCTGATTGGAATAAAATGCCTTGCTGCAACATTGCACTATCTCATCATCTCCGATCCCCTGCCCACCCGAAAACGGCAGATAACAACAAAACCTTTCACTTTTATGCTCTCTTTATTAAAAATCTTGCTTATTCGGGAAAGCACATTGAAGGGGCAATATAAATATGAGATAATATGGAATATGAACTTCCACGGAAACGAGGTAAGAAATGGAGCCGAAAACACCAAAAAGGATCATATCCCTGCGCACCTTTATCACCATAGCGATCTGTCTGACCATTACTCTTATCCTGCTGTTCTCCGGTCTTTTCTATTATAGCAAAACCGCTGACATCCTGCTGGAAAACTATGAAAGATCCTTTACCTCCCAGCTCAGCCAGGTCAACCAGAAAATTTCCGACCAGATAGCCGCCATAGATTCCGTAGCGCCTCTGTTTTTGTCCGATATGCAGCTTTTGGAAACACTGGAATCCCCCGATTCCTCACCTGTCGGATACGACAGAAAACTTGCCATTGAGAGACAGATGTCCTCCATGTATCACCGGACATCCATCGCAAGCCATAACTTTACGGACTCTATTTTTATCATCAGCAAAAATGAGACGCTCTTCCATATCTATACCTCCGGCTCTTTTGAACCCTACGCAAAACAGATGGAGGCACTGCTGGAAGATCTCGATAAGACACAGCCCTACCTTATGTGCCGTATGCTGCCCTTTGATGAGAACAGCATTTATTTTATCCGCAATCTTTTCAACGGCAATACCGGACATTATATGGGAACCTTCTTTATTAAGATCAACAGGGAAAAATGGATGGAATACTGCGTGGAAGGACTTGACTCCTCCTGGTTCATCTGCCTTTACAACGAAAATATGACACTTGTGTCAAATCAGGTACTGCAGGAGGAATGCCGGGAACTTTCTGCACTCTTTTCTTCCTCCGCCTCCCCCAGCGCCTCTTTCCACGAAGAAGTACTCGTCGGAAAACACTATTTTGTGGCATCGGAACGTCTCCCCGGCCTGGGGCTCACTTCAGCCGTTGTGGCGCCGAAAGATCTTCTGCTGGGAGACCTGAACGAAACGCTCGAAACCTACCTGCTGTTTCTAATCCTCACCCTGTGTATCGCTCTTGCCGCGGCGATTCTGATCAGTCAGATGATCACCACCCCGATCAAGCGGATGATCTATCATATCAATCAGATTTCCGCCGGCGAAAGCTCCAGACTTCCGCCCATGAAAATGTATCATGAATTTGAAATATGGGCGGATTCCTTTAACCGGATGCTGCAGCAGCTTGACATTTACTATACGGACAATTTTCAAAAACAGCTCCTTTTAAAAAATGCGGAAATCCGGGCGCTGCAGTCTCAGATGAATCCTCATTTCCTCTTTAACGTATTAAATACCATCGCCTGGAAAGCCCAGATCATCCAAAATGAGGAAATCTATCAAATGGTGATCTCTTTGGGAGAGCTCCTGAAAGCAAATACCCTCTCAAAGGAAACGGATTTTATTACCCTGGAAAAAGAGATGGACTATGTAAAGTTTTATATTTATCTGCAGCAACGCCGTTTTGAAGACCGCATTGACTGCGTCATACATATTCCGGATGCCCTGCAGCAATGCAAAGTTCCCTGTTTCTGTATCCAGCCTCTGGTAGAAAACGCCATTATTCATGGCCTCGAACCCAAAAAGGGAAAAGGAAAACTGATCATACAGATCGTTCCCACTTCCCCGGAGACTTCCCTAAAGGCTTTCCCGGAGCCGGAGCCGGAAATGGAAATCGCAATCATCGACAACGGCATCGGGTTTTCGGAGATCCCCGATATCCGCAGCATTTCCTCCTCCTTAGAGGATTCGCACACGCATATAGGGCTTAAAAATCTGGACAAACGGCTTGAGATGCTTTTCGGGGAAAGGGCGCGGCTCAAAATAGAGAGCGTGCCGAACCTGTGCACGACTATTTCCTTCCGCCTCCCCATAACCACCGATTCGGACCATGCTTTTCAACGCAGGCACAAATACGGAGAAAACATATGACCTTTAAACTGCTGATCGTAGACGATGAATCCACCATGCGCAAAGGAATCGCCGAATTTATGAACTGGGATTCCATAAACTGTGAAGTCGCCGGCACTGCCAGCGATGGGCTTGAAGCCATTGCTTTTCTGGAAAAAAAGGAAGCTGATATTATTATAACGGATATCAAAATGCCCGAAGCGGACGGATTGGCCGTGGCAAAATATGTGGCTGAAAATTGCCCTGAGACGAAGGTGATCCTATTGACCGGCTATGCGGATTTTGAGTATGCCAAAACCGCCATCCGCTACAATGTGTCCGCCTTTATTCTGAAACCCACCAACAAAAAAGAGCTTTTTGAGGCGGTTCAGGCAGCGCAGAACCAGCTTCTTACCTCCAGGCGCCACAACAGTATCGCCAGGGAAAAGGAGGCTTTTTTAAAAGAACAGTTTCTCCAGGAAATGACCGATCAGCCCTATCAGCCACAGTTTGAGGGCAAACTGCAAAATTTCGGCATTTCCCTGCAAAGTTACTATATCGCGGCATTCAGGCTGATCCCCTACAGTGATGATATCCGTTCTCTGAAAAAGATCATCCTGGATGAAAAGAAACATGCCTGCTGTTATCGATACAACAATCTGATTATCACGGTCTATTTTTATCATGATCCGGAAAAGATCCGGCAAAACTGCTGTGAAATCGAAGCCATCACGAGCATGCTGGATTCCAGGAAAATTTCCGCCGGCATCAGCCGGTATCACAATACGTCCTCCACCTTCCGCCAGGCAGTATCCGAAGCAATCCAGGCACTGACTTTAAATTTTTATGCGGAAAACAACGTTTCCTTCTTTTCCGAAGAACTGAACGAAGCATGCGATCTGAGCGCTGAAAATTCTCTGGATCTGTTTCAGTTTGAAAATCTGCTGCTGGACTGGCAGTTCCAGGATGCGGAAACGCTTTTGATGAATCTTTTTGCCAAATTTAAGCGTAATTTCATCAATGCACAGGATGTGAAAAACATCTGCGCCCAGCTTTTTTATATCTGTTCCCGTTTTACCATCAAAAAGGAACTCTCCTCTCTGCCCGGGGAATATTTAAGCACCATCCGTTCCGCCAACGATATCTTTGTGCTCGAACAGACCGTCACCGAAATGTTCCACAGGCTGAAACAGAGCCTCCGCGATACCGCCGGCATCCAGGGGCAGCTTGCGGAAAAAGCGGCAAAATACATTGAGGATAACCTTGCCGCAGATCTTTCCTTAGAGCAGATTGCGGATGCTCTGCATATTTCCGCCTCCCACCTGAGCCGGACCTTTAAAAAAGCTGCCGGTATATCTCTGACTGACCATATCAACCAGGTCCGTATCAACAAAGCAAAGGAGTTGCTGCGGGGCACGGATATCTATATTTACGCCGTCTCCGAGATGGTTGGCTATCATGATGCCACCTATTTTTCTTCCATTTTTAAGAAACTTGTGGGCGTCAGCCCTTCGGAGTATCGGAATCCGGAAGGGTAAGAAAACTATTGTAGTATTCTTTTGCCTCCTCCATTGATATGCCTAATTTATTTTGAATGCTTTTTATTACTTCATCGCAGGAAAGGCCAAACTCCCGTCCCATCTCAATAATTCCCTCTGCCTTTCCCTCCGCCCTCATATCCTCAAACGCTTTACACATATCAAATTCTCCTCTCGCAAAATCTTCCCCTTTTATATCAGGAATCTTCTTAATATTGGCAAGCCGCATCAGCAATACTTTTGCCTGATTACTCAATTTGCCATACTGCTTTTTATGCTCCGTCAATTTTTCTCTCAGCCTTTTTTTGTCATCTGCATATCTTAAAAATTCAAACAGATACTGCCACTCCGTATGAAACTGCTTAAATTCCTCATAATCATGATAATCAAAGATATTCAGTCGATAGTCTGAAATAAAGGGAAGGATTTCCTCGCCTCTTTCCTTCACATCCAGCAATTCATAAAGCGTTTTCGCTCCATCCCAGGATTTTTCCCGTCCATAATAGATAATGATCGTAATCACCGGAATAAATCTATCTTCTTTACGCATACCGGAAAGCAATTCTTCCGAAGTCAATCCCTCTTTCTCCGATGCCAAAGCGTTTTTCAGCTTTTTCCACTGCTTGTCATACGCCATACTCTCTGACAGCATCGCCCGGATTACCATGTGGTAATCTACTTTTGTCTGATTTTCCACCGCGAATACCGCAAGAAGTGTTCCTTTCCACAACCTGACTTTATCCCGGATGGTTTTTCTCACATCATCTCCTGCAATACTTCTCAGTTCCCCATCCTGTTCACTCAATTCTTCCGGCTTTACTACCTGCCTGCCCTCATAGAGTACACCATTTACCAAATCCGCAAAAATCTCCGCATTTTCCAGATAATCGCTCTCAAAGACATCCGTTTTTCCCATGTCTCTTTCCTCCCTTATTTTGTTTTATCATATAAGGGAGCCTTTTTTCACGAACGTGATACGATACACAAGAAATCTAAGAAGTTCCCAGATATGTGTTTATATACTACTATAATCGGACATATATTGCAATATAATTTTATAAAAAACTTATATCAGCGTAACGGCTTAGCCATCACGCTGATACATCTGCCTGAATGGCAGGCCGCATCACTGCGGCCGTGCCATTCCTATCATTTTTCCAAGCTGTTCCACAATTCCGGCGCTGCCGTTTACGGATATCTCGCCTACCCTCTCGCAGATCTTTTCCAGATACTCCAGTTCTTTTAATTTATAGAGCGTCTGGTTCTCTTCCATCAGCTTTGCCGTATTCAGGAGCGATCTGGTGGAAGCCACCTCTTCCCTCCGGGAGATAACGTTCGCCTGAGCCGTTTTTTCCGCCACAAGTACCTTGTTCATAATTTCCCTGATCTCACCGGGCAGGATGATATCCTTGATGCCGGCGGTAAGGAAGTCCACACAGAACATCTCCTCTCTCTCTTTCAGCACCCCGTATATTTCTTTGGATATCTGCTCTTTTGCCTCCAGTATCTCATCCAGTTTATAATTGCCCGTGATCTCCCGGATGGCAAGCTGTACCGCAGGATAAAGCTGTGTTTTCAGATCGGAGATCGTCGACACAAGTTTCACCGCGTCCCGCACCTTATACATACATGCCACATTCATCCGGATACCAATCTTGTCTTTCGTCAGTATCTCCTGTCCCACGATATCCAGTTCTCTCTGCTTCATGTCGATCACAGTATATGTGATAACATGGTTATAGTTCCAGAAACGGTATAATCCTTTAGCGAGAGGCTCCTGCATCACATTGTCATAATAGACAAGTCCGACCTCGCCTTCTCCCACCCGCACTTCCGTGTAAAGGCTCTTTGGAAGCACGGACAACATCTGTTTGGAAACCTCCGCACCGATCAGCGGCTCCTCCATGGACACCACTTTTATTTCATATCGGTCAAACACATTCCAGAAAACATATTCTTCCCGGGTTGCAAAGGAAACCAGATTTCCGTTCCGATAGAGAAATCCCACAAAGCCATCCGGTATTTCCATATGTACGGTAGCTTTCAAAAACGCCGGATCGGCAGAAAGCACCTGATAGGGCACATCCGGAAAATTCACCTCTCCCTCCATCTTCCTGATCACAACCGTATAGCCCGCCATCTGAGAGAAATGATAAATTCCCGTTGTGACTATCTTCTGAAATACTCCCTTCTTTAACACAAATCCTACCTGATTATCCTTAATAATATATTGCATCACAATACCTCCTGCTTTGAATTTGAAATACTGTTATCCCTCATTCATCCGCCTTTTGCGGAAGTTGCGTTCAGCAGGCCTTCGGGAGCAAGGACAGGCTGCGTTCCATAGTTTCCCTGATACTGCAATTTCCCGGGAAACTATTTTCTGCAGGCTGCTGTTCCTCCTTTCGTCCTGCGGTATCCCGTTCCCTCAGGCAAAGGGCGGATTGACACGGACAAAACTGCCGCCCGTATCCGAAATCGGGATAACGGCATTACTTTTGCGCGGATTCGAACCGCAGACTTGACAGGTCTTTACCATTTCGTTGTGTGCTCTACCAACTGAGCTACCACTTTGACGGGAGGGATTTGAACCCTCGACAACACAATCCTTCTTAACTCATCCGGTTAAGTTATTTGAAATATTTATGGAATACCGTGCGGCACGCCGCCGGCACCGCCGGGCAGAAAGCAGCTTTCGATGCCCGCGCAAATAAATGATTTCCCTATCCTTTGACAACGCCCACCGTTTTCAGTTTCCGAACGGGCGTTACCATATCCGTCTGTTGTGCCATAACCTGGTCGATATCTTTGTAGGCGAATCTGCATTCCTCCGCCACATCGTTTTTCTTTCGTTTTCCCAGCACAACATCCTGTTTTTTTTAATCCGCCATCACCTGCTCCGTGCTGAATGCCCGCATCGCCCCGGACCTTGAATAGCTTCTCCCGGCGCCGTGTGAAGACGTATGGAAGGATTCCCTGCTGCCCCTTCCCTCCACCACATAACTGTAGGAGCCCATTGCCCCGGGTATCACAGCCATCTCGCCTTCCCTTACTCTGGTGGCTCCTTTTCTGTGTACCCACACATTCTTGTTATAATGATTTTCCAGCGCCGCATAATTATGGTGGCAGTTGATCTCCTGCCCAAACTCCACGGTCAATCCCGTATGCTTTTCAATCAGCTCCTTTACCACCGTGCAGGTTTTATCCAGCATGCGGGCGCGGTTCTCAAAAGCGTAATCCATAGCCAGATTCATCCAGTTGATATACTGCTGCCCTTCCTTCGTATGGACAGGCAGAAACGCCAGATGATATTCGTCTTTTACTTCGCTGTACCATGTCCGGTTCAGCCATCTCGCCTTATTGTGAAAATAATCACAGATCTCTTTCCCAAGATGACGGCTTCCGGAATGGATCATAATACACAAAAACCCCTCCTGATCCTCCTGGAGCTCAATAAAATGATTGCCGCCTCCCAAGCTTCCTACCTGAAAATATCCATCATCGATCAACGGCAGCAGTTCCTTATCTTCCTCATATTTTTCCATCTCCCTCTTTGCCTGATCAAGCACTTCGGATTCCTGAGGAACCTTATAGCGCTCCATATTCAGCGGAACGGACCGCATAATGTTCCCGATGATCGCCTGGATCAGCGTACCGTTCCCGGTCAGAATCCCGCGGACATCCTCCACCCGGATATTGGTGGGAATAAAGTCCATGCCGCATCCGATATCAACCCCCACCGCATTGGGAATGACAACATCCTCCAGAGCGATCACGCCGCCGATCGGCATTCCCTTCCCCGTATGGGTATCCGGCATCAGGCATACCCATTTATGTAAAAACGGAAGCTGAGACAGATGGTATGCCTGCTCCAGGCAACTCTCTTCCAGCCGGCTTTCATCCTCCAGCCATATTTTAATCGGAAACCTTGTTTTTTCATTACATAATACGAACATATCTGCCTCCTTCCTTTCCTGTCCTTTCATTTCTGTAACTGAACTGATCTCATTATAGGAAATATTTCCCTCGGAATCATTTCAAAAAAGTTGCGAAGTGTAGTAAAATAAAAAGGAAGTCACTGCCGACAGACGAAAAAACCAAATTCACAGAAACGAGGAATGGAGATTAATATGTCAGACTTCCAGGAGTTGATCAAAAGCTTTCCCAAGACAAGAGAATACGTCCGCGACTTTTTTGTCTACGGCTTCAAAACAAGGGATGAATTTCGGGAGAAAAGCCCAAGGACCTACGACAACGAGCGAAGGCGGCTCGAAAGCTGGCTGGGAGACTATGTGAGAAAGGACCATGCACCGAAAGGCTCCAACATCTCCCTCGCTATCGACAGCAATCTCCTCGACACAAACCCGCTGTTTCGGGTATGGAAAACAAAAAGCTTTACCGACAATGATATCGTGCTGCACTTTCTGATACTGGACCTTCTGCAAAGCGGCCGGGAGCTGAGCGCCGAAGAAATCACGGAATGTCTGCTCACCGATTATGAGACGTTCTTTGACGTCCAGACCGTCCGCAGAAAATGCAACGCCTATGAGAAAGAAGGGCTGCTGCAAAAAAAGAAAATCGGAAAAACAGTTGTTTTTTCTTCGGATCTCTCCCTCCCGGATCTGATCGGAACCGCCGATAACATACTCGATGCACTGGCGTTTTATCAGATGGCGGAGTGTTTCGGCGTTGTCGGAAATCATCTGACACAGCAGCTTGACTTTGAAAATCAGAGTTTCCGCGTAAAACACGGCTTCTTCGTACATACTCTGGAGGACGAGATTCTAAGGAGCCTTCTCGATGCCATGAATCAAAAAGCAAATGTGCGGCTGGAGTTAAAAAGTTCCCGAAAAGGGATGCTGCATACCGCAGATTGTACCCCAATGCAGATTTTCACCAGCACCAGAAGCGGCAGGCGCTTTCTGTGCGGCTATCTGTCCGAAAAAAAGCGTTTTTCCTGTTACCGGCTGGATACCATAAAGACCGTCACCCTTCTGGATCTATCGGAAAAATACGATGAGCTGTCCTCCGCTTTTGCCCGGAACCGGAAGTACCTCTGGGGTGTTTCCTTTCAGAGCAGCAGCTCACACCATCTGAATAAACTGACTATGAAAATACAGGTTCATGAGCCTCATGAACAGTACATTGTCGAGCGCTTAAAACTGGAAGGCCGGGGCGGCAGCGTCACCAGGCTGGAGGAAGGTATCTGGCAGTATGAAACGGAAGTCTTTGACTGCAATGAGATGCTGCCCTGGCTCCGCACTTTTATCGGAAGAATCCTGTCACTGGAATGTACCGACAAATCGGTGGAGAAGCGCTTCTATCAGGATCTTAAGACAATGTACCGGATGTATCAGATTGAGAATTGATCATAAAAAAGCCGCACTGAGGGGGAATCCACATGGAATTATTTTCGGAAATTTACAGTTGTTACTATCAGGTATTGCGGCATCTGCTGCTCACCCGGGATGCGCTGACGCTGCAGGATATCCGCAGCCTGATCTGCGGCGAAGGCTTTGAAGAGAGCCTTCTATCCATTATCCCAAAACTAACGGACGGCTCCTGGGATCTGCTGGAAAAAGACGGAACACTGTACCGCTCCAAAATTTCCTCCTCCTTTACCACCCCTGTTTCAAACCTGGAGAAATCCTACTTGAAGGCGCTGTTGTCCGATGCCAGGATCGGGCTGTTTTTAGAGCCGCAGCAGCTTGAGATGCTGCAGGATATGCTGGCAGATATATCTCCTCTCTGGAAGCCGGAACAGTTCTGCTGCTTCGACCGTTTTTCCGGCGGCGATCCCTACGATGATGAAACTTACCGCCGTATTTTCCGCACCCTGCTGACGGCGCAGAAACAATGCCGGTATGTGGATATCGACTACACCTCTCCGGAAGGCAGGCGCACCCGCCATCACCTTATCCCCGCGCGCCTGGAATACTCGGTAAAAAACGACAAGTTCCGCCTGCTGGCGTTAGAACCCCGCAGAGCAGCATCGATACCTTTTAAATTAAAGATACTCAATGTCTCCCGTATTCAAAATGTCCTTTTGCTGGAAAAGACGCTCTCTTCCCCCGTGGACCTGAATGCCGTAATCCGCCGGACCTACTATAAAGAACCTTTAAAACTCCGCATTGTCAACAGACGGAATGCCCTCGAGCGTGCCATGCTGCACTTCGCAAATTATGAAAAAAACACCACAAAAATAGATGAGGACACTTATGAGTGCCTCATCTACTATAATCAGGCTATGGAAACCGAACTGTTGATTGAAGTCATGTCCTTTGGCCCCATGCTCACCGTGCTCGGAAGCGACGGCTTTCTGAAAATCCTCAGAGAGAGACTCCAAAAACAGAGCCGGCTTTCCGCAATGTTAACTAAACGACATTGACTTTTGTATCCCTTCTTTTTCCTGCCCCCTGCCGCTCTTTCGGTTCCGAAGCCCCGCATAGACCGTACCCGAGATATTATGCCATACCGAAAAGACCGCCCCAGGCAGTGTGGCAAGAGGGTTCGCCGCAAAATTCGCCGTGGCAAGAGAAATGGCAAGTCCGCTGTTCTGCATCCCCACTTCGATGCCGATCGCCGTCACCTTTTTCTCCTCCAGCTTTAACAGCTTTGCCACCGCGGTTCCAAGCACAAGCCCGATGGTATTGTGGATTGCCACAACGATCATAACCAGCGCTCCGCAGGTCATAATCTTCTCCGCGTTGCTTCCCACAATCCCGGAAATGATCATAACGATCGCCACAACGGATATAAGGGGCAAAAGTTCCCGGACCGCATCCACCTGTTTCGGAAAAACGCGGTAGATCAAAATCCCAGCCAGTACGGGGATCAGCACCACCTTCACCACCGATATCATCATAGTCAGCAGAGATACCTCCACCCAGGAGCCCGCCAGAAAGTAAACCAGAAACGGTGTACACAGCGGCGCCAGGATCGTGGATACGATCGTCATTCCCACAGACAGGGGCACATCTCCCTTTGCCACATAAGTGATTACATTGCTGGCGGTTCCTCCGGGGCAGCATCCAACCAGGATCACTCCCAGCGCCAGATCCGCCGAAAGCTGAAACGCCTTTGCCAGCGCAAACGCCGCAAGCGGCATCACCGTATACTGGAGCACAAAGCCGATGCACAGATCCTTAGGTCTTGTAAATACGACTTTAAAATCCTCCGCCTTGATCGTCAGCCCCATCCCGAACATCGCCGCTCCCAGAAACAGAGACGTATAGTTCGTCGCCCAGGAAAACCCCTTCGGCGCAAAAAACGCGATCACGGAAAAAATAATGATCAGCACCGCAATATTGGACGACAGCAAATTACTCCACTTTTTTATATTCTTCATAATAGCCCCTCCTGTTTTTCCTGTTTTTCCTGTTTTTTCTGCTTCTCCTCCCAGATCCTGCCAAGCGCATCCAGCAGCCCATCGGCGCAGTCCTCCTTGGACTTCATCCCAAGGTCCTCTTCCCCCTCAGCGGTGATCAGTACCAGATGGTTTGTATCCGTGCCGAAGCCCGCACCGCTCTCCCTTAAGCTGTTCGCCGCGATCATATCCACCTGTTTCTTTTTCAGCTTTGCCCGGGAATGTTCCAGCACGTGCTCGGTCTCCATAGAAAAGCCGCAGATGCACTGATCCTGCCGTTTCCTCTCTCCAAGTTCCGCCAGAATATCCCTCGTGCGCTCCAGTTCGATCACAAGGGAGCCCTCCTGTTTCTTGGTCTTTTCCGCATTCACCTGCTTCGGACGGTAATCCGCCACAGCCGCCGCTTTGATGATGATATCCTGCTCATCCGCTCTGTCCATAACGGCCCGGTACATCTCCCTTGCGGTGGCAACCCGGATACATACCGCCCCTTCCGGCGCCTCCAGGTCCACAGGCCCCGTCACAAGGGTAACTTCCGCCCCCCGCTCCATCGCCCGCTTCGCCACGGCATATCCCATCTTTCCGGTGGAATGGTTCGTAATAAAACGGACCGGATCTATGCTCTCCCTTGTCGGTCCCGCCGTGACAAGAATCCTCCTGCCGGAAAGATCCTGTTTCAGGGTATTTTCGGGCAAAGCCTCCTTGTCCCGCAGCTTCCTGACAATGGCTTCCACCAGAATCTCCTCCCCGGGCAGCTTCCCGACGCCCACCGCATCGCAGGCCAGATGCCCAACCGCCGGCTCCACAAACCCATAGCCAAAACTTTTCAGCCTGCGTATATTATCCTGAACAATAGGATTTTTATACATATAAGTATTCATTGCCGGTGCAAATATCACCGGACAGGTGGCAGCCACAACAGTGGACGATAAGAGATCATCCGCAATGCCATGGGCGATCTTCCCCAGAATGTCCGCCGATGCCGGCGCCACCAGCATAAGATCCGCACTCTGCCCCAGCGCCAGATGATGGATTACGGAGGGATCTTTTCTGTCAAAGGTATCCGTCAGACAGGGATTTTTTGTCAAGGTCTCAAAGGTCACCGGCGTAATAAATTCCGCCCCGTTTCTCGTCAGGACCACATGCACATCACAGTGCTGTTTTACCAGCATACTCGCCACATTTGCCATCTTGTATGCGGCAATGCTACCGGTAACTCCCAGAACCACTTTCTTTCCTCTCAGCATTATTTTCCTCGTTTCTTATTCATTTTTGTACCAGTTATACCGACCATCTGCCGTTTTCCCGCATCCTGCGTCCTCGGACACAAGCGCCGCAGATCAATCGCATTCTGCACTTTTTGTTATCTCAACCAGCGCCCCGTGCTTTTCATAGCGCGACAGGGATGTGATACGGTTCTCTTCATCCACAAAAACCACCCTGGGCGGATTTTCCTTCGCCTCCTCCGGTGTCATCTGGGCATAGCACATGATAATCACCTTATCTCCTGTGGAAACCATGCGGGCCGCCGCTCCGTTTAAGCAGATAATCCCGCTCCCCGCTTCCCCGGCAATCACATAGGTCTCAAATCTCGCTCCGTTGTCCACATCCGCGATCTGTACCTTCTCGTACTCGAAGATACCGGCCGCCTCCATCAGCGTCTCATCAATCGTAATGCTTCCCACATAATTCAGCTCCGCCTGGGTTACTTTCGCCCGGTGGATCTTGCTCTTTAACATTTCAAGAGTCATGTCCGTCATCCTTTCCTGATTTTACAGTTCTCACTTTTCCCAATCTCTATATTTCCATAATGAAATTATCGATCAGCCGGGTTTTCCCGATGTAGACCGCCATCGCCGTCAGCACTCTTCCCCGGGCTTTCGTCAGCGGCTCGATGCTGTCCGCATCCACCATCTCCACATAATCGATCTTCGCCAATGGCTCGCTCTCTATCATGCTGCGCATCGCCTTAAGCACGGTCTCCGCATCCCGCTCCCCTTTTTCCATCATCTCTTTTCCGTGGAAAACCGCTTTGGAGAGCACCAGCGCCGCCTTCCTCTCTTCGTCATTTAAATAAGTATTTCTGGAACTCTTTGCCAGTCCGTCCGCCTCCCTGATAATCGGACAGCCGACGATCTCGATATCCATATTCAGATCCCGTACCATTCTCCGCACCACCGCCAACTGCTGGGCATCCTTCTCCCCAAAATACGCCCTGTCCGGCATAACAATATGGAACAGCTTGCTCACAACCGTGCATACGCCCCTGAAATGGGTGGGACGGCTCTTTCCGCACAACCCTCCGCTGACTTCCTGTGTCTCCACAAAGGTAGAAAAATCCGGTGCATACATCTCCTCCGGCGTCGGATGAAAGATAAGATCCGCCCCTGCCGCCTCACAGAGCCTTTTATCCGCCTCAATGTCCCTCGGATAAGTAGAGAGATCCTCGTTCACACCAAACTGAATGGGATTGACAAAATCACTGACCACCACTTTGTCGTTCTCCATAACCGCTCTGTCGATCAGGCTTTTGTGCCCCTCATGGAGATATCCCATGGTAGGCACCAGCCCCACCGTAAGCCCCTGTTTTTTCCATTCCTTTACCTGCTGCCTTACTTCTTTGATCTTTCCTGTTACTTCCATAATAATAGCCACCCTTTCCGGCTTTTCGCACAAAAAAAGCCTGAACATACCACTGTCCAGACACACAACAAAGAAATTCTTATCCGAAATGTGCCGCCCTCTGACGGTGCAGCCATCTGTTGTAAGAATCCTGATCGATTGATCTATTCATTTCTAATGTATGTCGTGGTACAGTTCCTCTGGATACCGTCCGTAAAGTATCGTAGCACATCAAAAGGGAAAATGCAAGAAATTGCACTGAAAAACTTAACAAAAAAACCAGGGGTTCCACACACAACATGTGTAACCCCTGCAAGACACCGGCGAATGAACACTACGCCGATCCTCCGAAATAAATGCGGTCCATATTGTCCCTACGGGTGGGAATATCTCCCGCTCAGTCCTTCACCGCCTCCGTCAGCAGTCTGACACAGCGTTCTATCCCCAGTTTTCCGCTGTCCATGTACAGTTCATAATATTTCGGATTTCCCCACTCCCAGTCCGTCACCGACTGGTAAAAGCCGTTTCTTCTCCTGTCGTTTTTCTTCAGGGCATTTTTCGCTTCCGCTTCATCAAATCCTTCTCTCTCCATCGCCCTTTTCAGCCTTTTCTCATTGTCAGCGTGAATAAACACGCCCAGATGGTTCTCCTTTTCCCTGAGAATATAACCTGCCGCCCGTCCGACAATCACACAGTTCCCTTCTTCCGCCGCCTCTTCAATGATACGCTTCTCCTCCAAAAACAGTTTATCCGCCATGGAAAGATTTTTGCCGCCGGAATTTCCGCCCAGTGAAGTCTTTGAGAGATTAAACAGCCAGCCTCCCGGACTTGTCTCATCCAGCCCTGAAATCCGGAAGGACGGAATCTGAAGATTTTTTGCCGCCTCCATCAGAATATGCCTGTCATACAGTTTATACCCCAGCGCTTTTGCCAGTCTTTCCCCGATTTCATTTCCTCCGCTGGCATATTTTCGTTCAATTGTTACAATATGATACATATTCACTCCCCCTTTCTGGTCATAATGCTTATAATTCCATTATACTACTCTTTTTCTATTTCTCAAACTGTTTTTGGGGAATCTATAAAACTCTTATCCTCAATATCAGGAACAAAAACCCATAACCGGCTTTTCCCTATATAAACTTCTTTTCAAATGTTCGCATCATAGTTTCAAAGGGGCTACTTTTGAATTTCATAAAAATATACCCCAGGAAAATCACCAATATTGCAACCATAATATCCCCGCATGGAACCATGAAAGATCTGTCCACACCAACTACTTCCAATCCCCATCCGACTACAATTTGAATTACATATAATGTAAGTGACAACTTTCCCACATTGCAAAATGGCTTCAGAAACATTCCATGTACCTTTTCAATCAGGCAAAACATCCCCAGCAGAATGAGCGAACCTCCAGTACCGGCCAACAGTTCACAGGAAGAACCTCCCTGCGGCATGGAAATAAAAAGCATATGCCACATAATCGGCTGTGTATTATATGGCCACATTGCGTAAGCATCAATCTCCGCATTCACAAGTGCCGGATTCAGTGAAGCCCATTCCATATAGGACTGGTAAATTCCCGGAAGCACAAAAATTTCCACCAGTTTCACCGGTATCAAAATGACGACACCTGCAGCAATAAATTTTATTATGGTTCCCGTTTTATGCAAATCCAATCGCCCAATTGCCATCCCTGCAAGAAAAACAGGTGCCCAGGCCAAAGCCGATCCGGGCCCGCCTGCAATATCGCTCAAAAGCGCAGCGCCTTCAAGCAGACTCATACCAATCAACATCAGCGGCGGGCATAAAACAAATGCGGCCCCGGATAGAATAAACAGCTTTTTCGCTGAGAGGTGTACAAGGGGAAGCGTAAGCACATACAGCATAGCATAAGCTGTTAAAACTACCGCAAACGGTCCATTCAGCAAAATCAGAAGATAGCCCACAAAATCAATAAACACGGAACGTACTAAGATACGTATATTCAAAAATTTTCTTTCGGTATTTCCCTCCAACATCCTCCGTGCCATTATCGTATAGGAAATACCGGAACACAGCATGAATAGAATCATCGTATTTCCGGAAACAAAACTATTCCACTGATTCAATGCAAAATGCTGAATATACATTCCTATGACTGCCAGTCCGCGAACCGCGTCCAGCGCCGGAAGCCTTTTTGACTCCTTTACTGTGGACAGCTCCTTTCCGATTATTACTCTTTCATTCATCTGAAATATCCTCCTTTATAAAAGTGTCAGGCATCATTTTCTGCCATTTGTTACTTTATCACAAAATTATCTTTTGATAGCCATTACATCCTCTTTCCTTTGGTTTTGTCCCAAATCTTTCAATCAAATTTCATTTCAGGACAGTTTCTCTTCATTCAGGACATCTTCTTCCCAAAAAAGCACATTTTTTGATATACTAATGCTGATTCGCTTCTGTCAAAATATTAGTATAGTTATGAAATCTCATATCAATTTCCATATTGGGAAATAAGGAAAGGTGTTATTATGTTGAAAATCATAATTTGCGATGATGATGACTTTACAGTCAAATTGATTCATAGACTGTTGGAAAAGGCAATCGAAATCAGCAAAATAGAAGCACAGATTGTTTGTAAGGCTTCTTCCGGCGCAGACATCCTGAATTTTGTTCGGAAAAACACCGGTCCATATCTTTATTTTATTGATTTTGATTTTGGGAAAAAGGAGTTAAACGGAATCGATCTTGCCAAAAAAATTTATCAGTATGACGCCAATGGCAAAATAGTCTTTGTAACAAGCCACGGCGACAAAGGAATGGCTATTCTGCAAAGCGGAGTACAGGCTTTCGGATTTATTGAAAAAGATCCGGGGCAGCAAGTTATGATTGCCTCCCTCATCAGGTATCTGAAAATGGCGGCTCCCGCCCTGTGCCGGATTCACGAAGCTCCTGTGCTGGAGCTGCCGATTGGAATTGATGAAACAATCTGCCTGGCTCTACCTGATATTGTTTATGTGGATTCCGTCAAAACAATTGCCCACTCTATTTGCTATCATACTTTCAACGGTTCTGAAATTACGGTAAGGGATACCATCGATCATGCCCTGAAACTTTTAGGTGAAGGATTTATCCGATGCCACCGTTCCATTATTGTAAATAAAGAACAGGTAGTTTCCGTAAGAAATGGTCTGGTCAGGCTCTCCAACGGCGCCATGGTATGCTGCGCCATCGGAAAACGGAAAGAACTTATAGAACTTTGCCTGGAAAAATAGAAATCTGTTTTTAAGGAGATAACATGATTAATATTTACGATTATGGTCCATATATAAGTATTACCTCATTATTGTCAGGAAGTATTGCGGAGATTATCCAATACTCGATCTCTTTTTTCATCTGCACTCTTTACTTCCGTGCCGTAAAACGATTTCTGTCCGGCTCTTTGAAAAAAGCCGCTTTCGTTATACTCCCGGCTCTTCATATTTTTTATGTTTATTCCGCGGGCATTAAAAGAGAGTTCATTTTTTCTTTATCCCTTGCCATACTGATTACTCTGCAACTCAGAATCCTTCAGCTTTTACCTTTTCAGGCGGAAGATTATGTGCTGCTGTTTTGCCTTACACTTTTCCCGAACCGTTTATTTAACAATACCTCCGCGCTGGTCGGGTACCTATGGCTTTTTGGCATTTTATTCTCTTCCCTTTATATTACTGCCAAAATAAGTTTAATACATTTGAAAGGAAACCATTTTTCCTGTTACTTCCTTTTTATTGTGCTGTCACTTTCTTCTTACATGTTTCATTTAGCATGTATTTTTATGCCATCCGTCTTTCAGAACAGCAATGACGCCGCCCCGCTTATGGTTACCATCACAGCCGCCTTACTGCTTCTGTTTTTCATAGCGTTCTTTATAAGGTATAAATTTCATGACCAGCTTTTGCGCCTGAATCATCTCGGAAAAAAATATCAAAATATCGAAAAATATTTTCCCTGTTTTTCCGCTCTGATCCTGTTTTTATTCATACTGATATTGGTTCCCTTCACGGTATTGCAGCTTCACAATTTACTGATTATGCTGCTTCTCCCCTGCATGTGCCTTGCTATTTTATATGCACAGCTTCCTTTTATTGTATTACTTTTTAAGGCAGCCTTTTATAAAGATGCGGCAACCTATCAACAGTGGGAAAAAGAAGAGATTTCCTCTTATTATCAGACGCTTTCCTCCAGCCTTTCCGATATGCAGGGAATGCGTCACGATATTAAGAACATTTTCTTTACAATGGGAAATTTTGTAAACGAGAGTGACAATCAGGATATGAAAGATTTCTTTTGGGAAAAGATATATCCTTATTCACAAAGAACCATTTCACAAAGTGAGCTATTATCCAGACTTTATCAGATTCCTTCCGAATCGCTGCGCGCATTTTTAAACCTGAAAATTTCACAGGCTGTGGAACATAGCGTTACGGTAAATTTAGATGTCTGCATTTCGCCGGAAAACTTTAGAACTGCGATTGATATTATTGACCTCACCCGAATCCTTGGCATTCTTCTCGATAATGCCATTGAAGAAACAGCCAAAATCCCCAATGGCATGATTGACATAGGAATCCGGAACAATAAAATTTCCTGTTCCTATGTCATTAAAAATCCCCTCACTCCACAGACACAACAAACAGGGATTCACGCAGGACAAACCACAAAAGGTAACGGCCATGGAAAAGGGCTTCTCATTGTGCAGCAGCTTATATCTCAATATCCCAATGCTGTTTTAAACACATCCATTTATCAGTCCATGTACATTCAGTGCCTGAATATCTCTTAAACACTATACCAGTAAATTCCTTTTCCACGGGTTAAGGGATTATTCTTTCTTCCGTGTTAAGAAAATTCCGATGATTGCACCAATAAGGATAACCGGCGCCGCTCTGACAAAGAGCCACTCAAATGAGTGCACCGCCACTCCGAGAACGGCGGTTTCAGGATTACTGAAATCCCAGTCTAAGTAAGGACTTTCTAATACGGATAAGACTGCAAAATTGCTGCCGTGGCTGCACCCAATAAGATAAAGAGCCAATGCAGCATTCTCTTTCCCGCGGCTTTTCTTTGTGCAAGCTGTAAGTTTATCACCTCCAGTTTTGCGGAAATCGCCTTTAAGTCATCAACTTCCGACTCCATGACGTTTTCTCCAAGCAACGTACTCACCGGTGTTTCAAGCACTTCCGATATGGCGATCAACATATCGGAATCGGGAACCGACAATGCCTGCTCCCATTTAGAAACCGTTTGCCGCACGACGTTCAGCCTGACAGCAAGCTCTTGCTGTGAAAGTCCTTTTGATTTTCTGATAGTTCTGATATTTTCGTTGAGCATCAGGGACTGCCTCCTTTCTTTCGGTTGTTACCATTATGGTAGGCAGAACTGCCCGTTGCCGCAAGCAACGCAAAGTAACATTTTCAGAAAACGGCAATTTTGCATAGTAAAAATATATATTTAACTCCAAAAACCATTTTTTAACAGTCCGCTATTTGGTCAAAACAAACTCAACTGCTGATATGTTTCTTTTTCACTCCGTGCTTTCTGCAGATTCTTGAAATGGACTCCCAGCAGTTCTTTCGCCCCCTCCCTGGAAAACAGCCATTTCTCCATATCTTCCCTGTTTAGTATAAGCGGCATACGATGATGCACTTTTATCATGCACCCTTCCGCTTCACGGGTAAGGACCGTAAACCTGTCTCCTGTGGGATCTCTATGATAGATTCCCGCCAGATACAGAATATTATCCGGTGCAAAAAACTCATACTTTTCCTTCTGCTTTGCACCGATCTTTTTCCATTCGTAAAATTTGGCAGCGGGAACCAGACAGCGCCTTTCCTCAAAATCATGTCGGAACATCGGCCTATCCCGCACTGTCTCCGACCTTGCGTTGAAAATCAGCGTTTTCTTCCCGTATGCTTCATACCCCCACTTCAATGCCTCCGATACCATCCCCTGATGATCCGCCCGCAGAATCAGCGCAGAGTCGGACGGATGCACATCGCCCGTCACCGCCGATTCTCTGTCTATCTTTCCGGCAATCTTTTCTATCTCTCTCATCGTGTCATCATCTACATAAAATACGCCGCACATTTTCAGCTCCCATTTTGTTCCGGTCAATGCGCCCAATCGCTTTCCGCTTCCGGTTTCCGGCACATTTATATCTATCCTTAATATTACCCCGCTGCGCATCTTTTTATCCGGACCTCCGCTCATGCAGATAACTTAAAATCTAATGATTTACCTTCGCAAAGGGGCAACGCCGCCCGATACATTGATTATTTTGTGCGGAATATCTGCAGATAATTTCCGGTTTCTCCATTCTTACGTTAAAATTTTCTGCCGTAAAATCGATTGCCGACAGTATAGATAAATAAGAATCCCTTTTACAGCACCGCGGTCCGCCAATCTGCCCTATTTTGTCAAGCGATTTTGCCGTCATCCGGTGTGAAAGACCGAACGGTTCCTCCGTCAGGGGCGTAGATTCGGAAATGATAGAAACAAACATTCCCGTGCTGATACCTGCTCCACAGGCTCCCCAAAAACCGCAGGCGCCTCCGGGAACACTCTTGCCGCGATTCATCATTTCCGCCAACGATGTCTCCAAATTTATATTTCCGCCGGCGTTTTTATAAGCTGTCAAAAGCGCCGCCCCGACCATAACATGATGCTCCGGCCCATGCATATGACAAAATGGCATTGCCATCATTTTTTCGATAATTTCCACCGGATTCTTCGATGTCTCAGCCAGACACAAACCTATCACCGTATCCATGCCCGCAGTATGGCATTCATTGCAGACATAATGGCCATGCATGCACCTGGTCTTGCTGTGTTCTTTCTTATGACATACCGCACACTCCATAAGTTCATCCTTCTCAAGATATGCAAGGGGTGCGCCGCAGATGAAACATTCTTCTTTCATCACTGCCTCCATAGTCTTTTGTTTCTGATATGTATATCAAAGTTCCCCGGCCTTCCGTTACTGATACTCTTTTCTTAACACTTCATGTGGGGCTTCAATTTCATTCGCAATCGTGTGTTCCGTCAATTCAGACAGAAGTTTTATCTTCGCATTGACAACAGGCCTCATACAGTTCGGAACATGTTCCTGATGAGCCCTGTGAATTGCCACACATTCCTTGCAGTTGCCATGATAGCGGCAGGCTTTCCTGCATGGGCAATGGTCTTTATCCTTAAATTCCTCTCTGAAAGCGGAAGCAAATTCTTCCTGCAGCCGCAATCCTTCCTGCCTGTTTCCTTTGTGAAATTGCTCCATCGCATCCAATTCTTTTTGATTGCCCTCAATAATCATCCGTATATCCTCCTCCGAAGTCATTAAACGCCTCTATCTTCCTGCTAAACAGAAATCCCCTCAAGCCTTCGATCTTTAATCCGGCTGTTGTCCATCATGGGCTTTCCATTGGCACGCAATTATCTTCATATCAGTAAAAACAGCTTTAAATGAAGAATCTTCCGGTGAACAGGCATAGATGCCAAACTTAATTTTTCCACCACCTTTATTCATATGGCAGATCCGCATCTGGCTGAAACTTATGCCGTCCTCAGAACATTCTATACAATAATCATCTTCACGGCGGCTAAAGCGGTACCACATGGATTTCATTGCGGCGGGAATCGCTGTGGTCGCCCAGTCCGAATAGCCTCCATTCGTCACGACACTGCCCAAATGCTGAAAATCGCCATTCTCATACTCAACGGAACCTTTCAGCCAGTTTTCACTGTCCAGATACATAACAACGCCGCACTGGTCAAACCGATGACAGCTTTCGGAAAAATCTGTTTTTACTACGAAACTAAAAAACTTCTCATCCGTTTCCATTTGTAAAACCGGCGCATTATCATTCTGAAAATGGTAATATGTCCGCTGCCATAGATCAGTGTGAGGTGCGGTGACAATTTCCACTCTATTGTCATCTATATGAAAGCTCTTCGGCTCTCGTATCCACTTAAAATCTGTTATATTCATAGTATCCTCCTTCATAATTTCCGACTATCCTACTGATATCATACCACGCCCACACCTATATTGCCATTTATTCTTTCTCCCGCATTCACAAACCCATCTATTGAAAAGATTAAAGCCGTATGATAGAATAAGGAACTATTAAATTGACAAATCAGTTATTATTAAGTCCAGCTAAGAAATGTCAATAGGTAAAATGAAAAATGTTGAAAAAGATTTTTTCAAGTAGTTGAAGTAAAAAAGGGTAACTTTAATAAGCCCACTG
>JAAWOG010000042.1 GCA_022799355.1 Lachnospiraceae bacterium
GTGAGTTATATGTTTTGTATGGGCCACTAGCTCAGGTGGTAGAGCACTTGACTTTTAATCAAGTTGTCCGGGGTTCGAGTCCCCGGTGGCTCATTAAATCTGATATATGCAGATTTTCCGGCAAAAGAGCCGGAAGGAAGGTAAGATTGTAACGTTGCAGACAGAAAGCGGGATAGTACCGCTTTTTTTGGTGCATATTTTGCGGAAGAGGATTCTGCGGAACTGGAAAACAGCAGAATCCAAAAGAGCACATAAGTCAATATGCAGACACGAAGGGGCTGCGGATTGACTTCGGGAAGAATGTGCGGAAAGGGATTCTGCGGAACTGGAAAACAGCAGAATCCCAAGGAGCACATAAGTCAATATGCAGACACGAAGGGGCTGCGGATTGACTTCGGGAAGAATGTGCGGAAAGGGATTCTGCGGAACTGGAATAGGAGGAAAAACATGGAAGAAACAATGGTAAAAGAGAACAAGATGGGCGTGCTGCCTGTCAATAAACTGCTTGTCGCGATGTCGCTGCCGATGATGATTTCCATGCTGGTGCAGGCGCTCTATAATATCGTGGACAGTATCTTTGTGGCAAAGATTGAGGAGAAGGCGCTGACTGCGGTATCCCTCGCCTTTCCGATCCAGACACTGATGATTGCGGTGGGAGTGGGGACGGCCGTGGGTATCAATGCCCTGCTGTCAAGATTTCTTGGGGAAAAAGAGTTTGAGAAGGCGGACTGTGTGGCAAAAAACGGTATCTTCCTGGCTTTTATCAGTTATCTGTTATTTTTGCTGATCGGTATTTTCGGTGTCGGGATCTTTTATACAAGCCAGACATCGGATACGGTGATCATTAATTACGGCATGGAATATCTGACGATCATCTGTGTGGCTTCTTTTGGGATTTTTATGCAGGCAACTTTTGAGAAGCTGCTGCAGTCCACCGGTAAGACGTTTTATGCGATGATCACCCAGGGGACCGGCGCCATCATCAATATCATTCTTGATCCGATCCTGATCTTCGGTTATTTTGGTTTGAAACCGATGGGCGTGGCGGGTGCGGCCGTAGCCACTGTGATAGGGCAGTGTGTGGCAGCCCTCCTTGCCGTTATCATGAATGTGAAGGTGAATACGGAGATCCATGTGGGGATGAAAGGGTTTAAGCCCGACGGGAGAATGATCAGGCAGATTTATATGATCGGGATTCCTTCTATAATAATGCAGGCGATCGGCTCGGTGATGACCTATGGCATGAACCGGATACTGATCACCTTTACGGATACGGCAACGGCAGTGTTCGGCGTGTATTTCAAATTGCAGAGCTTTGTGTTTATGCCGGTATTCGGGCTGAACAACGGCATGGTGCCGATCATTGCATTCAATTACGGCGCAGGCAGCAGAGAGCGGGTGGTAAAGACTTTTAAACTGTCAGTCTGTTATGCGGTGGCAATCATGGCGGTGGGCGTCGTGATTATGCAGTGTATTCCGGACAGGCTCCTTCTTTTGTTTGATGCCTCGGAGACAATGCTCAGTATCGGCGTGCCGGCGCTGCGGATTATCAGTACCTGTTTTATTGTGGCGGCATTCTGTATTGTGGCGGGTTCCGTATTCCAGGCGCTTGGATATGCGTGGTACAGTATGATCAATTCCGTCTGCAGACAGCTTGTGGTACTGCTCCCGGCGGCATATCTGTTGGCGCTTACCGGCAGCCTGCAGAATGTATGGTGGGCATTTCCGATTGCGGAGGTGATGTCGGCGTCGGTAACGGTTTTCTTCCTGGTGAGGATCTGGAAAAGGGTTGTCTCGCATATCGGGGAGTAATTCCCGCTTTACACTTTCGGGTAAATTAGGTATAATGTAACTTATGAGAAGCAGCCGTTATCGGCACGATAAGGTGAATGTCATAAAATAATCAGAACAAAAGGTGTAAAGCCTGTGAAAAATAAAAAAGGGCTTTACACCTTTTAGCGAAAAGATATGCGGTTATGGCGGAATTGGCAGACGCGCAGGATTTAGGTTCCTGTACTTTATGTGTGTGGGTTCAAGTCCCACTAACCGCATTTCGGATATTTTTGAAAAATTTTAAAATATTTGTTATTACCTCTAAAGTTTTTTCAGAACCGTCCGAAATATGTATTAGCAGCGGAGAGGAATCCGTTGAGAGCCGGTGGCACGGAGGAGGTTAGCCTAGGGGCCAAATCAATGCAAAGCGGCATTTCAAAAAAGAAGATTACCGCGGGATGCGGTACATGACTGCGAAAGCAGCGTAAAACTTTATTTTGGGGCAAAGCCCCTCTTCACCGGCACAAAAGGATTTGTGGCGAGTAAAAAAGTATATGGAGGTACACTATGGTAGTACAACACAATCTTACAGCAATGAACTCCAACAGAATGTTGGGCGTTACAACAAGCCAGCAGGCTAAGACAACTGAGAAGTTATCTTCCGGTTATAAGATCAACCGTGCGGCTGATGATGCAGCAGGTCTTGCTATTTCCGAAAAAATGAGAAAGCAGATCAGAGGTCTTACACAGGCTTCCGCAAACGCACAGGATGGTATCAGCGTAGTACAGACAGCAGAGGGTGCTCTCGCAGAAGTACACGATATGCTGCAGAGAATGAACGAACTGTCAGTTAAAGCAGCTAACGGCACACAGTCCGAATCTGACCGTGAATCCATCAACGCTGAGATCAAACAGCTCATCACAGAAATCGATCGTGTATCCGAGACAACAAAGTTCAATGAAACTTATCTGTTGAAGGGTGATAAGACTTCTGTAAAAGGCTATTCCTACGGTTATAAGACAATTACAAGCAATACGGCCGGTGGCGTAGTTATGACAACAGGCGCAAACGGTCTGACAGCGAAGATTTCCTTCAAGGCTAACGCAAGCGGTGCGGCTCAGAACGAGATCATCAACGCGCTGAAGAATTCCGGTATCAACATCAGAGTAACCATCTCCAGAGTTACAGATGCAGGCGATACCTCTAAAGTAACAACAACAACCCAGTATTCCGTAGCGCTGGTTGGTGCAGTGGCTGATAAGTATACCATCACCACAACAGGTACAAACGGAAGAACCTTCGCAATCAAGGATGTTACAGGTAAGACCATCGCAACAATTACCGCACAGGGGCTGGATCCTACAATCACAGCGGCAGGTACATATTCTACCAACGTTGTTGCAAACAAGGTAACCGCTGCATACCGTGCAGGTGAGAGTTATGGCTTCTACGATAAAGACGGTAACAGACTGGCTGAGAATGCGCTGAACAAGTACTTTACTTCCAGCATCAGCGGCACAACGGTAACCAGTGCGGCAAGATCCGATGCACCGGTAGTATACGATGCGGTTGGTAACAGGGTGAAACTGACCGAGATGGCTCCGAGAGTAAAGGGTACTCAGGATATCATGGGTAAACTGCAGGTAGGTCTGCATGTAGGTGCTGATGCTACAACCAATAACCAGATCACCATGAACATCGAGACCATGAGCGCGAAGGGCCTTGGTATTTCCGGTGTAAGAGTTGATACGGCAGAGGATGCGCTCAGAGCAATCGAGACGATCGCTGCAGCACTTACGAAAGTATCCTCTCAGAGATCTGACCTCGGTGCGGTTCAGAACAGATTAGAGCACACGATCAACAACCTGGATAACGTTGTAGAGAACACCACATCCGCAGAGTCCGCTATCCGTGATACAGATATGGCTTCCACGATGGTTCAGTACTCTAACAACAACATCCTGGCTCAGGCTGGTACATCCATGCTGGCACAGGCTAACCAGAGCAACCAGAGTGTTCTGTCACTCCTTCAGTAATAAACTGATAGCTTAGTAATCTGACGGTTATGGTAACCTGAACCCTGGGATGTAATATTCGGGAAGCTGTACTGAAAGATAACATATAAAGCTGTAAGAAAGCTGCGGTAAGCAGCGGCAAATCAGATAAGGGCGGCGTCAAAACCGCCCTTATTTTTTCCAGGATCAATAAATGTGAGAATATGCCGGAGAGGGCAGTGCCTGCCGCCGGCTATAACAGGAGAGAAGATATGAGCAGACAACCGGTATTATCTATTTCATTATTATGTTCCGGAAGGGCAAAAACAACAAAAAAGTGTCTGGATTCCTTAAAAACGCTCAGGGAGCGGGTTCCAAGTGAACTGATCATAGTGGATACCGGATGTGATGAGGAGATGAAGGAACTCCTTAAGACTTACACGGATATTGTGATACCCTTCACATGGTGCAACGATTTTTCCAAAGCAAGAAATGTGGGGATGGATGCCGCGCAGGGGGAGTGGTTTTTATATCTGGATGATGACGAGTGGTTTATCGATACAAAGGAGATAGAGGAATTCTTTTTATCCGGAAATTATAAAAACTATTATTATGCACTCTATATTCAGAGAAACTATATGAGCCGGAACAAGGATCTGGTTACGGATGCATGGGTATCCAGAATGGTGTGCATGAAAAACCGCCCCAGATTTGTCAGCAGCATTCATGAGTATTTTTATCCGTTGTATGATCCTCATATCCTTCTGCATTCTGTGGTAGAGCATTTCGGTTATTTCTTTGAGAGCAAAGAGGAGGAACGTGCCCACGCAAAAAGAAATACGACACTGCTTCTTGATATGATTAAGAAGAGAAGGAAAGAAGTGCGTTGGTGGACGCATCTTTTGCAGGAATACCGTGCTATGAACGAGTACGCGAAACTGGAAGAGTGGTCTCTGGACGGCGTGAAGGAATTCCGCAATGAAAATATTCCGAATACAAACAGAGAGCGGGGCGCCTTTTATTGTGCGGCATTAGAGGCGGAAATTAAGAACTGTTATTATGAGGAAGCGGAAAAGAATTTCAGGAAATTTCTGGGGGATAATCGAAATACGGATTTCTGCAGGATGCGACTTTATAACCTGGGAGCGGAAATCTATTATAAGGAAGGAAATTATAAAGAAGCCCTAAAATGCAGTGAAAAATATGTGGAATATTATGAACTGCTGAAGGATAACGAGGAAAAAAAGCAGGAAGAGACAGCCTTTTTCGTACAGTTTGCTATGGAGCAGTCGGGGATCAGTACCGGATTTGGCATTTATATCATGGCGGCGCTGAAACTGGGGGATACATCCATTCTGAAAAAATATTTCAATATGTTTGACTGGAATGGGCCTATTATGCTTTATGAGCATTTTACGGATGATGTGATAGATTCACTGGCGGAGATTCCCCCGGATAAAGAGGTGACGCCTCTTCTGGAGATCATGGCGAAACGTCCGGGATATGATCTGCTCTGGAATGTGATAAAGAAGCTGGAAGCGGAAGAGAAGGACTCCGCAGAGCAGCATAAAAAGTTTTATAATATTGCTGAATATTTTATAGGGGTTGAGGCACCTTACTATTATGTATGGTATCTGAAGGCTCTGTACGCGGACTACAGTGGAGAGACGGAGCAGCTTTCATATTATATTGAACGGCTTTTCGGCTGTGTGGCGGATGTATTCCAGCTGGATTATAAGATTTTTGAGATTGTTGAAAAATATCATATCGATGTATGGAAAGCCTTTGAGATTATTAAATTCGATAACTGGAAGATTGGCGTGGACTCGTTCTTTGAAAACAGTATGCCCGAACTGAGGAGAAAAATAGAAGCGTTTGGGGAACGGAACAAAACCGCTGAGATGTCGGAAAAATCAAAGGTAAGGTATGAGTATTTTGCGTTAAAGGTAGCGGAGGCGAAGGTTGTTCAGAGATATGCAAAGGATGATTATTTTTCTATTCAGGAACGGTTTCAGGATTTTACATCAAAAAGCCTCGCGTTTTACAGAAAATATTTTAATGAAAATGCCTTTACCGGCGAGATGGAACTTTTACCCAAATCCTGCCGTGTAGCTGTGAAGTGGGAACAGGTGATACAGGGACAGATAGAAGGGAATCGGGAAAAAGTTGCAAAGAATATGAAGGAGGCTATCGGGCTGTTCCCGGATTTTGACGATATGATCCAGCTTTACGCAAGATGTTATGCTGCCTCTGAAGAAATGAAACTGGCGGAAGAAGACGCAAAAGCGAAGGAAGCAAGGTCGCAGATGCGCACGCTGGCAATTCAGGTAAAGGCAAAGATTCCGGGGCTTCTCGCGCAGGGAATGGCGAATGAGGCGTATCAGATTCTGCAGCAGTTAAAGGCGCTGGTGCCGGATGATGAAGAGATACCGGAACTGGAGAAGAGGATTTTGGCGCGGATGCAATAAAAACTATGGAATGGATTATATAAAATATTTAGTACGGAAGGAAATTATTTTCCTTCCGTATAAAATATTTTTATGATATAATGAGCGTTAGCGAGAGGAATAAGTTTACTTATTCGGCGAGCGGCGAATGGCGATCATGAATCGAAGATTCATGATATAATGAGCGCTGGCGGGAATGATAAGCTAGTTGGTAAATAATGATTATTTAAAGTATATGTATCTTATTATATAATTGTTGCGGACTGACAATTAGGACGGGGTTGAATTAGCATATTACAGAAACCAAAGCCAGGATTGCATGGAGGCGGAATGGATAAAAAGTTGGTAAAGGTAATTACATATGGGACATTTGATTTGTTTCATCAGGGGCATTATCGATTGCTGCAGAGAGCAAAACAATTGGGGGATTACCTGATCGTTGGGATCACCACGGAGAGTTATGACAAGACAAGAGGGAAACTGAGCGTGGTCGATTCCATTATGACACGTATTGAAAATGTAAAGAAAACCGGATTTGCAGATGAAATTATCATAGAAGATTCACCCGGACAGAAGTTCAGTGATGTTAAAAAATATAATATCGATATTTTTACAGTGGGTTCGGACTGGACAGGGCAGTTTGATTATCTGAAAGATTACTGCAAGGTGGTATATCTGGAGAGGACAAAAGATATTTCCAGTACGATGCTGCGGGAGAAGAAGCAGCATATCCAGAGAATAGGAATTGTTGGAACCGGCAGGATAGCAAATCGATTTATCCCGGAGGCAAAGCTGGTAAGCGGTGTTACAACACAGGGGGTTTATAATCCCCATAAGGAGAGCGCCCTTCAGTTTGCACAAAAGTGGGATATCAATGCATATACGGAAAAGGAAGAGTTTTATCAGGAGATAGATGTGGTCTATATCGCGTCTCCGCATGATACACACTATGATTATATAAAAGAGGCGCTGGCACACGGTAAAAATGTGATTTGTGAGAAGCCGCTTGTATTAAAGAAGAAACAGGCGGAAGAAGTTTTTTCGGAGGCAAAGGAAAAGGAACTGATTCTTTTCGAGGGAATTAAGACTGCTTATTGTCCGGGGTTTCAAAAACTGCTGGGAATAGCATGCAGTGGTATGATCGGTGCGGTGAGGAATGTGGAAGCATGCTTTACGAAGCTGGAGAAACCGGGAAGCAGAGAGAGGACAGACAGGCTTTACGGAGGCAGCTTTTTTGAACTGGGCAGTTATGTTATGTTTCCCATATTGAAATTATTTGGTACGGAGTATGAGGAAATAGCATTTGATACGATAGATGATGAGAACGGGCTGGATCTGTTTACCAGAGTTTCCCTGCGCTATCCGTCGGGCGTTGCGACAGCTACCTGCGGGCTCGGGGTGAAATCGGAGGGCAGGCTTCTGATCTCTGGTACATTGGGATATATTGTGGTGGAGGCGCCCTGGTGGAAAACTTCTTATTTTGAAGTGCATTATGAAGATGCGGGGCGGATAGACAAGTATTCGGAGATATTTCTGGGAGATGGGCTTCGGTATGAGATCAGCGATTTTCTGGCATTGCTGAATCATAATGAAAAAAATGCTTTTAAGCTGACAAGAGGAGATTCCATAGCTCTGGCAGGAATTATGGAAAAATTTATGAATGAGAAACGGCTGGGCAGAGGGTAAGGGAATGTGCAGTGCGGTCAATGGGAGCCTGGCGTTTTGACAACGGAGAATGCACAAAGTGGATGAGATGGATCAGAATACTTTGCGAAAACTGCAGATGACAGAACTGGAAATGCTGGCAGAACTGGATCGAATCTGTCGGAAAAATGCTATTCCATATATTCTGGATGGCGGCACGATGCTTGGAGCGGTACGGCACGGGGGGTTTATTCCCTGGGATGATGATGTCGATGTGCGTATGCTGAGAAAGAACTATGACAGATTCTGTGAAATCTGCAGGAAGGAACTTGATTCAAAATATTTTCTGCAGACCTATCGGACAGATTCGGGGTATCGGTGGGGATATGCAAGAATATTGAAAAACGGAACGGTTTTCAAACGAAAAGGGCAGCATAAGATGACGGCACGTAATGGTGTATTTATTGATATTTTTCCTGATGACAACCTGCCGGCTGCTTTTTGGGGAAAAAAGATGTGCAACGGTATATCCTGGCTTTGCAGAAAACTCCTTTATTCGGAAGTTGGCGCACTCAATAAAAATAAGTTTAGCAGTTGGATCGGATTTAACTTTTTAAATATGTTTCCCAAATATTGGGGGCATAAAGGGGTGGAGTATCTGACGGAAAAATATGCGGATTGCAATACACCGCATGTGAGGTGCCTTAGCTGGGGAGCGGGATTTGAGAGTAAAGGTTTTCTGAAAAAATGGCATACAGAGACAAAAGAATATACATTTGAAGGACTTAAAGTGCCGGGACCAATTGATATGGAAGGATACCTTACTCATATTTTCGGAACAGATTATATGAAGCTTCCCCCGGAGGAAAAGCGTTATCCCGGGCATGTGGCAGATTATATTGATTTTGGGGAAGAGGTATGAACCTGAAGGATCTTGAAGGAAAAGAAATTGTAATATATGGCGCAGGGCATGTCGGACAGAAATTTTATCGGACGTTGCGGATGTACGGGATGGAAAAACAGGTGATCTGCTTTGCCGTAACAGGTCAGGCAGGAGAAGAGGCCTGGGCAGAGGGTGTACCGGTAAAATGCATCCATGATATTTTCATAGGGAGCAATACACTGGTCTGTCTGGCAGTTCACGAGACTCTGCGGGATGAGATGGCAGGTATCGTCAGACAGATCACGGGACAGTATATATGGATTTATCCTTATCTGTATGATTTGATGTTCGGAAAACCGGAATCCGTAAACAGAGAGATAAGAATTTCGGAAATTCTCAAAACCTGCAGGAATGACGCCAGACTGGCTGTCAGACTGGCGGCAGTAGAGCAATACAACGGAAAAAATTCATATGGATATGATTATTATATCAGAGCCCAGATGATGCATTGCACGGAATATACGGCAGAACAGAGGCTGGAGCAGTTTAAAAGGCTTATGGCAGACTGGGAAAAGCATGGATACCAGAGGGAGTATCCGCTTTCTTTAAACAGAGGTTATGAAGTAATAGATGGAAATCATCGTCTTTCGTTAGCTGCGTATCACAGGCTGGATACGATACTTTGTAATATCTATCCCACACAGATAACTTTGGTGGATATTCATGGACAGGAACCGGTTATGCCGGGGGCAGTATTAATACAGCATGGTTTTACGCAGGAAGATATGGAGAGGCTTGATAAATTACAGAGGAAATATATAGATATTTATGGAGAATAAAGAGAGTTTGAGAACAGTTGCAGTCAGTGTGATCATTCCGGTTTATAATGTAGCGGATTGGCTGGATGAATGTATGGAATCCGTGGTGAATCAGACATTTTCTGACTTTGAAGTATTGCTGATTGATGATGGTTCTACGGATATATCCGGAAAAATGTGTGATGAATGGGCTGAGAGGGATTCCAGGATCAGAGTGATCCATAAGAAGAATGAGGGACTCTCTGCAGCCCGCAATGATGGGATTATGGCGGCGAGAGGAGAGTATGTTGTTTTTTTGGATTCTGACGACTGGTGGAATCTGCATTTCCTGGAAAAGCTGTATTGCGCTGCCAAGTCACATCAAGCGGATATGGCGGAGTGCGATATTTGGAGAGTAAACAGTTTAACAGGAAAGACAACATGCCGCAAAGTTGCAGGAGTAATAGGAAAAGAAAATACATTAATGGAGCAGTTGAAATATGGTCATACAGCAATTTGGAAATGTTTGATCAAAAGGAGTTTGTTTATAGATCATTCTTTGCGGTTCTCAAATTGTCATAGTCCTGCAAGACCGATCTATCCATTGCTGTTATGCCTGAGTAAGGGATGGACCTATGTTCAGGAACCTCTGTATTATTACCGTTTGTATCGGGAAGGCTCACTATCGGCAATACCAAGAAAGGAAACAACAACGGAGGGAATTCAGGCATGTGAGATTTTGATAAATGATATAAGGAAACATGGATTAGACGAATTGTTTGATGATGTATTGCAACAGATGATCATTGTAAACCTATCGGATCTTTCAGCAGCTTTTTTTACGCAGAGACAGTCGGAAAGATTTACAACATTGATGTCTGAGTATCGCAAATTTATAACGGAAAACTTTTCGGAGTATCATGACAGAAGTTATTTGACTGTCGGTGGATATAATTTAGACCGGATCTTAAGTAGTATGAATCTGTTGCATGATCCATCCGGAAGATTCAATTTTTCCAGCCTTATCAGTATTATGCATTCTGTAGAGGCAAAGGTCGTTTTTCGGCATAAAAACCGATATCGCCAGATGATGCTGGAAAGGGAGATGAATAACCAGTTTTGGCGCCTTATGGAAGAGCGGAAGCCGGATTTTGTGGTATTGGATTTTATAGAGGAGCGCTTTGATATGGTCGCCTATCAGGGAGGCTATCTTACAAGGAGCGATGCGTTTGAGGGTTGTGAAAATAAGCCTGAGGCGGGAGATGTCATTTTGCGGGACAGTGATGAGTGCATGGAGTTGTGGAAAGAGAGTGCGCTTGCATTTATAGAGAGGATGGAGAGGGACTATCCCGATACGGATATTGTGCTTGTAAAAAATTATCTGGCTGAAAAAAAAGGTGATATATACAGCCAGGAATATTTTGCCGAATTGGATGAAATACGAAAAATCAACGGAATATTGGAGCAGTATTACTCCTTTTTCCGGAAACACTGTAAAAAGGTGAAAGTAGTGGAGGCGTCAAAGTGTCAATACTATTTTACGGATAAAGAATATGAGTATGGAGTGATGCCGTCCCATTTGAATGAACTGGTGAACAGGGAGATAGCAAAAATGGTAGAGGAATGTGTTGGAATATGAGCCATATAAAGCAGGAACTGGAACAAAAATATCATGCTTTATTTCAAAAGTATGATCTGGAGTATCCCTTGGAGGCGAGGAAGATTAACGGAATTATCAGAAAATCTCTGCAGAGTTTTCTGAAAAATTCAATAACGCCTGCTATTTATTGTAATGGCGGTCATACGCAGATGCTTATGGCGGATTTTATGTATGATCTGAAAAAGGTGAAGTATATTGTGGATAATTATGCCGTATCCGAAGAAGATACGGGATTTTTGCTGATCAGAGACCAGGAACTGGAACAGAAGGGGATAGATGCGGTTGTCTTATCTACTTTTAAATTTCGGGAAGAGGTAAAAAAAAGACTGCGCGAAGACCATCCGGGAATACCGGTGCTGGATATTTATGATGAGTTTGAAAAAAACGGAATAAAGATGCAGGCTGATTATTATTATACAAGCCATCCTTACCATAATTATCACAGCATCAATTATCTGCAGAGAGAAATAGAGGGAACTGATAATACGGAAAAACAGGAAGGGCTTTATAAAAAGCTGATCGCAAAATATATTCAGATCAAAGACTTTCGGACGGCGATTATAAAAGTGCAGGAGATGAGCCGCCGCGCCGTAAGATGGCTAAAGAGCGAAGATGCCGAGAAAAGACAGGATGTCCGTGAAACGGCATATTCTGATATACAGGCATTACGGAAAGATCTGGAGGAACTTTACGAACTGGAGAAGCAGGCGGCGGCAGCAGTTTCGGAAGATACGGTGCTGATGCTCTGTCTGGATGCGCTGCGGGGTAAAGATTTGTCGGAGCAGGATATGCCAAAGATAAAAAAGATAATGGATGAGTCGGCATATAGCTTTAGAAAAGCATATTCGTTATCCACATCTACTTTTGAAAGCCTGGTGCCGGTATATAGTGAAAACAGTGATCTGCGAACCAGATATTATGAGAAAAACGTTGTGAATATCAGGGAATGCAGGTTTGCGGGACTGGCAGAGCAGCAAAAGAGAAGCATTTTTATTTATGGTGACGTGGAACATTTTATAGAAGGAAAGGATATCTACCACAGCGACAGTGCACAGACGGTTACAGAGAAGCTCTGGGATTTTCTGGCGGACAGCAGCAGAAATGAAAGCGGGTTGTTTTATTTGCATGAACAATATGAGAGTCATTTTACGTTTTCCAATCCGTATACATCAGAGCCGTTGAAGTCTGAGGGAACGGCAATGCTGTTTGATTTTTTGCCGGTGAAAGGCGGAAGTTTGCGTGCCGATTATAAAAAGCAGCATCAGGATGCAATCCGTTATCTGGATGATGTACTGGCGCCGTTCCTTGAGAGGCTTTCCTGCAGGATGGTACTTTATGCGGACCACGGAACGCTTATTCTGGATAAAGATGCGGAAATAACAGAAATAGGAGATACGGAGTATACCTGTTCGGAAGGCTGGACAAGAATTCCTCTGATCATTCGGTCACCGGAGACAGGAGTGGGTGAAAGCGGAGAGCTGATCAGTTTAATGGAACTCAATTCTATTATCATCAGCCTGTTAAAGAAGGAAGATTATGTGACAACAACTTTTCGCAGCAGAAAGCATATTAAAATTGTCAGGTCAGAATTGTATAATCTGGATTTTCGTTTTTTGTACGGAATGATCGGAAAGGAGCGGTATCTGCAGGCGTTTGAGTGCTTTGTGTTTGCAGACGGTTATAAACTGATTATTTTTGCAGATGGCTGTACGGAATTATATCTGCTGCAGGGAGATAGGGATGTGGCGGTACAGGACAGTGCAATGACGAGAAGGTTTTTTCATGAAATCAGGGATGAGGTTACGGTCTGCGACATAAATAAGGTCAGCTTTGAATGAATATGTGTGTATATTTATTGCAGAATATTCGGAAAGATATCGGCGGATTCAGGGAAAATCTGTAAAAGTAAGCATAGTGCGGAAAGAGGCGCAAAGTGGATATCAGAACATATGTAAGAAAACTGAAAGAATTGGGAATAGAAACCATAACAGGTGTGCCGGATTCTACTCTGCAGGTGTTTTGCGGTTTTATCGGGGAAGAAGACAGTTTTCCCTGTCATATTACAGCGGCCAATGAAGGTGCGGCGATAGGAATCGCAATCGGAGAGTATCTGGCAACGGGAAAGCCGGCATGTGTTTATATGCAGAACAGCGGGCTGGGGAATACCGTGAATCCGCTGACGTCGCTTGCCCATACGGATGTATATGGGATTCCTGTGCTTTTGATGGTCGGCTGGAGGGGAGAACCGGGAACAAAGGATGAACCACAGCATAAATATATGGGAAAAATCACGCCTGATTTGCTGGAAGTGCTGGGCATCAGGTATTCCGTTATTACAGGAGATACCACGGAAGAGGAATTGGAG
The DNA here is from genome assembly GCA_022799355.1 of Lachnospiraceae bacterium. Taxonomy (GTDB): domain Bacteria; phylum Bacillota; class Clostridia; order Lachnospirales; family Lachnospiraceae; genus 1XD8-76. The sequence goes on from JAAWOG010000042.1 coordinate 13,565, forward strand.
AAGGCTTTCAGGAATGCGAAAGAAGATCTGCTGAAAAACAGGCAGTACGCGCTGGTCATTCGGAAAGGAGCTTTTCAGAAAACGGATGGGGCGGGATATAAAAATGATTTCATATTAGGAAGGGAAGAGGCTGTCAGTGAAATTGCCGGCTGGCTGGAAGAGAGAGACCTTGTGGTATCTACAACCGGAAAAATATCCCGGGAAATGTATGAGCAGAGCGACAGAAAGATTGGAGATCACAGGCAGACGTTTCTCACGGTCGGTGGGATGGGGCATGCGAACATGATAGCCTGTCAGATTGCAAAGAGGCTGCCGGAGAGAAGGATCATCTGTCTGGATGGTGACGGGGCACTTTTGATGCATATGGGAAATATGGCCGTGGTCGGAGAACAGAATCCCGGGAATCTGGTACACATCTGCCTGAATAACAGAGCGCATGAGTCCGTGGGAGGGATGCCGACAGGTGCACCGGGACTGAAATTCTGTGAGATGGCGGAAGCAGCAGGATACCGGAAGGTTTTTTGTGTTAAGGATAAAGAGGGACTCAGAGAAAAGCTGTCTAATATCCGGGGAGAACAGACACTGACATTTTTGGAAATAATGGTTTCTTTGGGGGCAAGAGAAGATTTGGGAAGGCCGAAAGAGACGGCAGAGGAAAACAAAAAAAGTTTCATGAAGAAAATAGCAGATTATTAAGACGGAGATAACGATGAAGATGGTTTATACATGTTTTTGTACCGATGAGATTCATGAAGGGCATATCAATATTATCAATCAGGCGAGAGCTTATGGAGAGGTTGTCGTGGGCGTACTCTGCGACTACCAGATGATACGCTATAATCGGTTCCCGGCAGTTTCTTTTGAGCAGAGAGTAAAAATGGTAGAGGAAATAGAGGGGGTTTCCAAAGTAGTGGTACAGAACCAGATCATGTACGATGAGATTCTGGAGGAACTGAAACCGGACTATATGATACATGGAGATAACTGGTGTGAGGGACCGGAAAGCATCCTGCGTGAGAATGCCATAAAAAATCTGGAAAAGTATGGCGGGAAGCTGATCGAAGTGCCTTACACATGGAATGATAAAGTTAAGAAGATCGATGAGGTTGCGAGGGAGAGGCTTGCTATGCCGGAATTTCGCCGCGGAAGGCTGAGGAAGCTGTTGGATATCTGTGATATTGTGAAGACAATAGAAGTGCACAGCGGACTGACCGGCCTGATTGCTGAAAAAACAGTGGTGGGAGACAAAAGCGGGCTCGATCAGTTTGACGCGATGTGGATATCCTCGCTCTGTGATTCTACTGCGAAGGGAAAACCGGATATAGAGCTGGTGGATATGACATCGCGGATACGAACTATAGATGATGTGATGGATGTGACGACAAAACCAATCATTCTGGACGGTGATACGGGCGGGCTGGTGGAACATTTCGTGTATAATATCCGAACGCTGGAGCGTATGGGAGTGTCCGCCATTATTATCGAGGATAAAGTCGGGCTTAAAAAGAATTCACTGTTCGGCACAGAGGTAGAACAGACGCAGGATACGATAGAAAATTTCTGTGAAAAGATCAGAGCGGGGAAAAGAGCCCTGCGGACAAAAGAGTTTATGATCATAGCCCGGATTGAGAGCCTGATACTGGAAAAAGGAATGAGGGATGCTCTTGACAGGGCCAGGGCTTATGTGGAAGCCGGGGCGGACGGCATTATGATCCATTCCAGAAAGAAGACGGCAGATGAAATATTTGCATTTTGCGATGCGTTCCGGAGCGAGGACCGGAGGACGCCGATCGTGGTGGTGCCGACCACTTACAGTGATACATATGAGTCGGAACTGAAAGCCCACGGGATCAATATTGTGATTTATGCCAATCAGCTTACGAGAAGCGCTTTTCCGGCGATGGAACATACGGCAAGAACAATACTGGTAAATCACAGGGCGAAGGAAGTGGAGGAGCAGCTTATTCCATTCAAAAAGATTATTACGTTGATTGATCCGAATTAATTGTCAGCGCAGTTAAGGGCGTGGAAAGGCAAAGAGGAAGGAAAAGATGGCAGGATATGCAATACTTTCGGATATTCATGGAAATTTGTATGCCCTGGAGGCGGTAGCAAGGGATATTGCCGCTTTTGAGGTGGAAGGGATAATATTGCTTGGCGATCTGATTGATTATGGGATGCAGTCCAATGAGGTGGTGGAGTATCTGCAGGACAGACTTGGATATAAAATATTCTGCAATATCTGGGGGAATCATGAGAGAGCGATTATGCTTTCGGATTTTCAGAGATTTTCTTCCAAGCGGGGAGAAGAATCTGCCAGACACACCGCAGGTGCTCTTACGGATAGAACAAAATACTATCTGGATAAAGAGATGCGTCACGAAGGCAGTTATGCATTTTCGTTGGATGGACTGAATTGTCTGGCGGTGCATGGTTCGGCGGAGGATGTTTACTGGAAATCCGTATTTCCGGATGCCCTATGCGGGGATTACAGGGAATATGATCTTGTATTTTCAGGGCATTCTCACTATCCTCATGTTTTTACGAAATTTTATGACACAAATGATAAAGCGATGCGGAACAGGCATGCAGTGATGTTTGTGAATCCGGGATCGGTGGGGCAGCCCAGAAACCATAATCCGCATGCGCAGTATATGATCTTTGACAGTGTGGACAGAAGCGTAAATATACGTTGTGTACCGTATGATGTGGAAGCGGCGATGAAGCTGTTTGACGGCTTGTCAGTAGATGTGTTCTACAGAGACAGATTACTTAAAGGTATATAAAGCGGAAGGGGAAAAGGATTGAAGAAATTATATGTGGTCAGCGGCGTAACGGGAATGACGGGAAATGAACTGGTGCGTCAGCTTTTGAAAGATAAATCAAGTGATAATTATATTATTGGGTTTGATAATTTTTATGCTTCTTCGTTAGAGACGGTAAAAGACTGCCTTTCGGATCGGAGATTTGAGTTTTTTGAATATGATATCAATGATAAAACGCAGATGGACCTGGTTGAAAGCAGAGTAAAAGGGCTGAGAGCCGATTTTGGTGAAATTATTTATATCAATTGTGCCGCAGTAGTGCATACGGAACATTTTTATCATGTGCATGAGACGTTTGAAACGAATGTTCTGGGAATGAAAAATTTTCTTGAACAGGCAATGAGAACAGGGGCACAGAAATATATTAACTGTTCTACTTCGGAAGTTTATTCTATGAATTCCTGGAATGAAAACGGCGGGGTGAAAGAAAGCGATTATATTACGATGGCAGATGCGGAGCACAGTCAGCGCACCAGTTATGCCACAGGAAAGCTTCTCACGGAATTTTTTATGAAGGATGCGGTGGAGAGAGGCAGAATACTTGGATGTTCCATTCGGTTTGCCAATGTGTACAGCAAAAATGAACGTTATCCGAAACATATCATTCCTTTTATTATTGACAGTTTTCAGAGAGACGGGAAAGTGGTGCTTCTGGAAAACAGCAGAAAAAACAGGCGGACTTTCCTCCACAATTATGACAGCTGCAGCGCGGTACTTGCTCTGGCGGGGACCGACAGTGCGCTGGACGGCAGTGTCTACAATGTGGCAACGGATGAAGAGATATCGATTATAGATCTGGCAAAATTATGCGCAGAAAAGATGGGAATCGATGATCCGGTCATAGAGTTTAGCGGCTATCGGGAGTCTGATCCGGAGAGAAGGCTTTTATCTACCGAAAAGATCAGGGCGAGAACGGACTGGAAGCCGGTCGTGGATTTGAAAAAAGGGCTGGAAGAGTGTATTGTGAATTACCTTTCAGCAAAGGAGTGACAGGGAAAGTTGTGGGGGAAAAAGATGAAGGTTGCTGTGATTACTGTGGCAGGCGTATCCAGTCGGTTTAACACAGGGATAGAGGAAGAGAAAAAATGTCTGAAAGCCATATATACGGAAGGAGATGTGCAGGACACGCTGCTTTTTCACTTATTGAAAAAGTGTGGTTTTGCAGACCGGATCATTGTGGTCGGCGGTTATAAATTTGAGGATCTTAAGCAGTATATAGCAGAGCAGGTTTCGGAAAAGGAGAAAGAAAAGATCAGGCTTCTTTATAATGAATGCTATGCGGGACTGACATCCGGTTACAGCCTGTATCTGGGACTGGAAGAGGCGTTTCGGTCTTCTGAACCGGACGAGATAGTCTTTGCGGAAGGCGATCTGGATATAGATGATGATTCTTTTGCGGAAGCGGTAAATGCTGCAGGGAATGTCCTTACATATCAGTGCAGGCCGATTCGGGCAAGCAGGGATGTTCTTTTATATCAGGATGGAAACGGTGCATATAAATATCTTTTCAGCAGTGCACACGGGCTGCTGCAGATACAGGAACCTTTTTCAGGGATTTATAATTCCGGGCAGCTCTGGAAGTTTGCGGACATGGAAAAACTGAAGATGGCAAACAGGGCTTTTTATGAAAAAGATAAAAGTGAGACAAATCTGTTGATCATACAGGAGTATATTGACCGCATCCCACAGGAAGAAATAAGGACAGCCTGTCTGAGGCAATGGACGAATTGTAATACCCGTGAGGACTATAAAAAAATCAGGGAACGCTGGAGGGGAGAAGAAAGATGAAAGGATTGCAGGAAAGGCTGCAGATGATAGAGCAGCATGTAAAAGAGAATAAAGTTACGGTGATGATCATTGGGCTTGGCAGTGTGGGAACGTATCTGCTTGATTATCTGGTAAGCAGTAATGATCCGGCGATGCGTATCGTAGTTGCGGGAAGAAATTATGAAAAGATGGAGAAAAATGTCAATATTGTAAGGGTAGCTGGGCTGATTCGCGGGCTGAATAAATCCCGTATCGATATAGAATCAGGGGTTGACCTGACGGACACAGAGTCGATTCGGAGGGCTGTTGAGAAATACGAGCCGGATTTTATTGTGAATTCCAGCAGGGCATATCCGGGATTGAAGTACGGCAGTATCAGTTGGACAAATATCCGTGCTTATGGGATCTGGAGCCCGCTTGCGATACGTTTTACAAAAAATATTATGGAAGCCTGTGAGGAGGCGGACACAAATGCGATAGTGATCAATACTTCTTATTCTGATGCGGTTATCCCATGGCTTAAAAGTGCGGGAGAGGCTTATCCTGACTTTGGCTCAGGCAATCTGAATCATCTTGTGCCCAGGATTAAATTTGCAGCGGCGAAGATGCTGGATGTGGAAGATTTCTGGAATGTGGATGTGATGTTTGCGGCAGGGCATTTCCATGATGTCTGTATCAGCAAGGAAGGTCAGGCAGAGGGTGTGGAACTGCCAATAAAAGTGTACTACAGAGGCGAAGAAAAGAATTTGCCCAAAGAAGAAATATTTGCGGCGTGTAAGATTGCGATGCCGGTGGATGCCCAGAGGAATATGATGAATGCTTCCAGCAATTACCGGATAATCAGGGCTGTGATAGAGGCGGTCAGGACAGGGGAGGACCAGAGGATATTTTCACCGGGAGCATTTGGAAATATAGGCGGTTATCCGGTGCTGGTTGGCAGCAGAAACGGAAGGATGGAGGCATGGATTGATGAGTCGGTATTTGGCTTTGAGGAGATGGAGAGGGCAAACAGGGAATCCATGGCTCTTGATGGGATAGAAGATGTCAGGGAAGGAAGGCTGTATTATACGGATGCGCTGATTGAAAAGGTAAAAAGAGCTTTTGGAGCAGAACTTCCGAAATTTGTGGAATATGAGAAGATTGAAGAAGTGGCGGAATTGATTGTTGAGGAAATCATTTTGCCGCAGATCGGGAAAGAATAGTCCGGGTATGGGAAAAGGACATATGAAAAGAATATTTTTTATTATCAACAGCTATTCCTGGGGAGGCGGGGCAGAGGCGCTGCTGACATTGATTGTAAATCATTTGAACCCGGAAAAATATGAGATCGGCATCATGGAGATTATTCATGCGGATGTTAAGAAAGAGCCCGTAAGCAGCAATATTAAATTGTATCCATATTATACATTGGCAGACGCGCCGGATCGAAAGGCAAGAATGTATTATGTTTATCATGAGTGGGACAGGGTAATCAGGGAATATATACCGCAGGATTATGATCTGTATGTTTCTTTCAATTATTTGAAGCCGTCTTTTTTACTGCCTCCCGGCAAAAAATGTATCGCATGGATTCACGGGGATGTTTATGATCTGGCAGCAGATGATAAAACCGAAGAGAGGCAGCTGCAGAATGAAGCGTTTTACAAAGCTGACAGGATAGTGACGATCAGCGATATTACAACCGAGTCTGTTAAAGAGCTGTTTCCGGAACATAAGAATAAAATTCAGGTGCTATACAACGGGATAGATATTGCTAAAGTTCGTGAAAAGGCACTGGAACGGACAGACGTTAAGTTAAAGCATCCGGCGGTTATGGCGGTGGGAAGGCTGGATGAAAATAAAAATCCGCTCAGAATGCTTCGTATATTTGAGAAGCTGCATAAAAGGATGCCGGAAGTTCACCTGTATTATCTGGGATACGGGAAACTTGCGGAAGACGTTTCAGAACAGAGTATCGAATATGGCATCGAAGAAAATGTACATTTACTTGGATATTACGATAATCCTTTTCCGATTATGGCACAATGTGACGCAGTGGGGATGTTTTCCATAGCGGAAGGGTTTCCAATGGCATTGCTTGAGTCCGTGGCGCTGGATAAGCCTTTTGTGTCCTCGGTCATTGGCGGGGCAAGGATCCTTGCAAATGATGGACAGTGCGGAAGAGTGGTGGAGACAGATGATGAGGCGGCGGCGGCTTTTGTGGAATTATTGCAGGAAAATAAAAGTGAGCAGAGCAGGAAATGCAGGGAATCTATAAGCAGATTCGGGTTGGGCGAGTATATCGGACGGATTGAGAAGTTGTTTGATGAAGTATTGGGGGAATAAGTGAGATGTATACTCCTAAAGAATTTGAGAAGGCGGTCAAGGAAAGCAACGGCCTGGTATGTTACGGAACAGGGAAACGGTTTTTACGGTTTATAGAGCACTATTCCGAATCAGATATATTACAGCGTCTCTTGTATTGTGTAGATAAGAACAAAGATTTACATGGTAAAAATCTGGAAATAAAAGGCAGGAGCATTCCAATCCGGTCATTTCAGGCATTTCAGGATATCAGAGAACAGAATATTGTTCTGTTGATCACGAATCTTTACTATGATCAGGTATTGGATGATTTGAAAGAAAAAGGATATTTAGATGGAATACAATATTATTGTTTTACACATTTATACGGAATGTTGTTAGAAGAAAATGCGATGAAAAAAAGTATTCCTTCGGATATCCGTATCACTTCAGAACCTGTTATTCCGAAGAAGATTCATTACTGCTGGTTCGGGGAAGCACCTGTTCCGGATAAATACAGAAAATGGATGGAGAGCTGGGAGAAATTTTGCCCGGATTATGAAATCATTCGATGGGATGAAAGCAACTATGATATTAAAAAGAATACATATATGTATGAAGCTTATCAGTGCAAAAAATGGGGTTTTGTACCGGATTATGCCAGATTGGATATTATTTATGAACATGGGGGGATTTATTTAGATACGGATGTGGAGTTAGTGGCTAATCTGGATGATATGCTGTATCAGGAGGCATATGTCGGATTTGAGAGGGAGGAGAATATCAATTTAGGATTGGGGTTTGGAGCAAAGAAAGGTATGCCTGTTATAGCTGAAATGAGAGAATTTTATAAAAAAAGACATTTTATTGATAAGAGTGGGAATGCTGATTTGACAGCGAGTCCAGTATATCAGACAGGATTTCTTCTTGAAAAAGGCCTAATTTTGAATGGTGAATACCAAAGAATCGGGGATCTGGTTGTATATCCGGAAAAGATGCTCAGCGGGAAATGCCCATATACCAGACGTGTGCAACTTACATCATATACGAAATCTATTCATCATTATGAGGCAACATGGGCTGATGATACATGGAAGATGCGCAATGAATTGTTTGAGCGGGAGATGAACAGTTAAATATTATATTAGTTGGGATGGAGAATCTGAATGAAACGATATAAGAAAAAGGAAATACTGGAAACGGTAGATTTATTGATCGAAGGCAATAATTATATTGCAAATAGCTGTCAGGCGAATAATAAAGAAAATACTATGGAAATTCTGAGCCAGTGTCAGGAGATGGCAATATTATTGGGAAACTGCCTGGAGACATTTGGAGATTCAGGAATAGCATTAGTCCCTGTATTGGAAGATTATTGTGAAAAAATATATCAGTTCAGTCAGAGTTTATCAGATGAGTTTATATGCAGAAAGATAGCAAAACAGATGACGAGACAGTTGTCAGGTTTAAAAGTAAATATCATAGATCAAATTCCGGAAGATAAAATAGAAATTGTTTTTTTACCTTATAAAGCATCTATGTGGGATTCGCTGGAGAGCGTATGGAGAGCGGCGGCTGAAGATCCGGAATGTGATGCGTATGTAGTGCCGATTCCCTATTATGAGAGGGATTCTCAGGGGGAACTTGCAGTTATGCATTATGAGGGGGAACAGTTTCCGAAGGATGTGCCGGTAGTGCATTATATGGATTATAATCTGGCGGAGAGAAGGCCGGATGTGGCATTTATACATAATCCGTATGATCAGTATAATTATGTAACCAGTATTCATCCAGCGTATTATGTTCCGGAATTAAAAAAATACGTGGGGAAAGTAGCATATATTCCGTATTTCGTATCTCCGGAACCGAATCCGGACAGCTTGGAAGCACAGAAACAAAAGAAAGGTTTTGTGGTAAAACCAGGAGTGACGGATACGGATCTGGTTTTTGTGCAGTCAGAAGATATGAAGAGACTGTATGTGAATATTCTGGAAAAAGAAATTCCGAATATAAGCAGAAAATATTGGGAGGATAAGATTTTCGGTTTGGGTTCTCCGAAGCTGGATCGTGTTCATAGTGTAAAAAGAAATGATGATCTTCTTTCTGGAGAATGGCACTCTATCATTTATGATGGCGCTGGGAATCGTAAAAAGGTTATTTTTTATAATACAAGTCTGCATGATCTGCTTAATCAGGAAAATATGATGGAAAAGATAGCGGATACACTGACATTTTTTAGGGAAAGGAAAGACTGCGCTTTATGGTGGAGGCCTCATCCATTGTATGAATCGACGCTTGCGTCTATGAGACCGGAATGGTTATCGACATATAATAAGATTGTGGAAGAATATAAGAAGGAAGGGTGGGGGATTTTTGATACAGGAGAAGATCTTGACTGGGCAATTGCTGAAACGGACGCTTATTATGGAGATGGGAGTTCGGTTGTGCAGTTATACAAAGAAGCGGAGAAACCTGTATTATATCAGGATACCAGAGTGAAGAACTCCGTGGAGGAAGATGTCGAGATTCCGATATGGCCATGTGCTTTCTGTGTGGATGGGGATGATATATGGTTTGTGCATGGAAAGATGAATGTGTTGATGCGATATAATATGAGGGAAAATTATACTTATATTGTGGGAAAGGTTCCAAATGAGAAAGATTTTCAGGATTGTTTATACGCAGGAATGTATAAATGGAAGAACAGGATTTATTTAATTCCCTTTTTAGCAAGAGAAATAGCTATTTTTGATGTAAAAACGAAACAATTTAATAAAATAGTTGTTGATAGCATAGAAGATTTTAACAATATGGCGTTGTTTGGAAAGGTTTATTCAAAAGAAAGAAATTTATATTGTATACCAAGTTATTATAGTTCAATCGTTAAAATCGATATGGAAACCGAAAAATTAGATTATATATTTGTTGGTAGCAAAACGGAACCTATTAATGACAGTACGCAAATTGAAGATAAAATAATTGGAATATATTTCTGTACAAATAGGGCATTGGTGTTGAATACAGTTAATGATACGATATCATTAATAAAATTGGGAAAAGGAAGTAGAAAGTTCAGAAATATGGCAAGTACGAATAATGCTGTTTATTTATATGATCAGGCTGAGTGTTCTATAGTAAAGGTGGAAAAAGACAATTATTTACAAGGAATTGTTTGTGGAAAACTGGAAAGTGAGGGGGTTGGGATGGTTGCTGTTGGAGAAGATGAGATTATAATTGATCCCTCAAGTACCTCTGTAATGTGGATAATGAATGGTAATGGAGAAACAGTGACTAAGATAGATGAAAAAAAAGAAGTTGCAAAAAGTAGCTTAGGTTTTAGATATTATAGAGGGCTTCAAGGAAATGGCTTAATTGACGGGAGTATATTTTATTTTTTTATGCCAGCGTATTCGATGTATCAATTTGAGGGAAGAATTATAAAAAAAAGATTTACCATGTCGTTAAATAAAAATGTACTTAACGAGTTAATGAATATAATGCAATGTCAGGATGAAATAAGTGGCGAGAATGAGTTGAATAAATTATCTATTTGGACAGATAGACTGATCATAAATCAGGAGAAAAATGAAAATTTAACTGAGAAAATAGGCGGAAATATTTACGGAAAAGTGAGAGAAGAGAGAATAAATCCATTATAGCATTATGTATCGTGAAAGGCGGAGAAGAGATGCAAAAAAAGAAAATTGGGATTATTACATTATCTGCATCAGATAATTGTGGATCTTTATTGCAAAGTTATGCATTAAAGCAACTTATGAGTAAATACGGAGATGTAGAAATAATTAATTTTTCATCGGAGCAGTCCCATAAAATATATGATGTGTTTCCAAAATCCATGGATTATCGAAAAAAATTAGAGAGGTTACCTTATAAAGAAAGGCTGTTCACGGAAAAAGAGGATTATAATTTCTTCAGACATGAGTATTTACAAATATCCGGAAGAGAGTACTTCTCTGAAAATTTATCTATGCTAAACGGAAGTTATGATGTAGTTGTAGTTGGAAGTGATCAGGTTTGGAATGTGTGCATGGGAGATTTTGATAATGCATTTTTTCTTGGATGGACAAAAGCAAGAAAAATTGCATACGCACCAAGCCTTGGAGGGCATGATATTAGAGAAAGTAAATTTTATGAAAAAGTATGGGATTGGTTAAATGATTTTTCAGCAATATCCGTGAGAGAAGAATTCGGAAAAAGATGCTTGGAAGAAATACTAAATAATACAATAGAAAAAGTGTTAGATCCAACATTAGTTTTATCAGATGAGATATGGAGAGAATTAATTCATGAGCCATTGATAAAGGGCGATTATATTTTTTATTATTCATGGGCATATGCAGATAAGTGGACATCCAAAATTGTTTCAGAGGAAGGTAAAAGGTTGGGAGTGCCGGTAATTGTAATGGATACAAGAAAGTGGATTGGGAAAAGTGTGGAAAAATGGAACTTTATCTTAAATCCTGAAAGTGGTCCATTGGTTTTTTTAAATCTTATGTATTATGCTAAAAAATGTTATGTTGAATCTTTTCATGGGATGATATTTTCTTATATATATAAAAAAAACTTTTGGCTGCTTGATATACATGAGAATTATGATGATATTGACACCAGATTGGCGGAGCTGCTTGAACTTTTAGGAGTAAAGCATAGAGTTTTAACAAGATATAATGTAGACAAAATTAATCAGGATGAGTCGATTGAATATGGAGAAAACAAAAGGTTGAAAAGGGAGAGAAACTTATCAAAGTTATTTCTTGAAAAGGCAATAAAAGGAGTGCAGAATGAAGTTTGCTTATTTGATTATGGCACATAACAGATTTTCTGTTTTGAAAATGTTATTGGAAGATCTTGATGATGAGAGAAATGATATATTTTTACATATTGATCGCAAAACAGGAAAATATGAGGAGGAGGAGATTAAGAAATGTATTAAGAGGGCTAATTTAGTTTTAATTAAAAGGATTTCGGTATATTGGGGACACTATTCTCAAATCAAGTGTGTAGTTAATTTGATAAAAGAAGCTGTTAGTTATGGATATCATGATTATTATCATTTTATGGTAGGGGTAGAGTTTCCTCTCAAGTCACAAGAGTATATTCACAGTTTTTTTGAGGAAAATAGAGGGTATGAATTTATTGGTTATGATGTGGTGAATTTTTCTGATAGAATGAAATATTGGAATATATGGGGGAAATATGCAAGAAGCCAGAAAAAATATCAAAAGATGCTTTTTAAATGGAACTCTAATATTTTGCATATTCAGGAAATATTGGGTATTAATAGAATAAAAGGGAAAGAAAATTATTATAAAAAAGGTTATGCACAGTGGAGTATTACACATGAATTAGCCAATTTTATTTTAGATGAATTTAAAAAGATAAAAGGCCAATATTATTTTACATATTGTGCTGATGAGATATTTTTTCAAACAATAGTATTTCATTCAAAATATTATGATAGAGTATTTGATCCAAACAATGAGTATAAATCGTCAATGCGTTTGACGACATGGACAGATCCTCGCAATCAATTGCATTTTTCTGATTTGGATGAACTGATCAATACGGATAAATTATTTGGGAGAAAGTTCGATGGAGATGATGCAGAAAATTTGATTATACAAATAATGAAAAAAAGAGTATAAAGTTGTGGATAATGGCAGGGAATGCATATTGACTATATTTTATATCTGCTAAATGATGTGGTACAGAAAGGAAACAAAGGACATATGAACTTTTCTGATATAATATTGGACGTAAAAAAAACGTCAATGAATAATCTTATGCTCAAGCAAAATGATATGGCTGAAGAGAAACGGCTTGAAGAGTATAAAAATACTGTTTCTAAGTATAAAAAAAGAGGAGAGATTGCAGATGAATATACGGAATCTATAATAGAAACATATTTTGAATGGACACAATGTAAAGATCCATCCTACAATAAAAATTACATTAAGTTACTGGAAAATTTAAAATGTCATATTGACGAATTTGAAAAAGTATATAACTTATTGGGGGATGATATTTCGAAGGAGATTTTTACTAATATATTGATGTGGCGCCTGACAAGAAGGAGTTGTGGCTTGATTGATTCTTTTCTTTCTTCAGGGGTGCAGTATTTTGAAAATATAGAGCGATTAAATAGAAATGAGGTTCTGGCAGACTGTGGAGGTTATACAGGGGATACGATAGAAACATTACTAAAATGTGTCGGGGGGATGAAACGGGTTTATATGTATGAACCAAATGAAGAGAATATAGAGCAGGCAAAGAAAAATCTGAAAGATTGCTCTAATATAGTTTATAGAAAGGCGGGAGTTGGTAGCAGGAATATAAGGATGTCATTTAGTGAAACAACATTAAGTTCAACAGGAACTATAGTGGAGGCATCAGGTGATATGTTACCGTGTATAGATATTGTCAGGGTAGATGATGATATTAAGGAAAAGATTACTTTTATCAAGATGGATATAGAAGGAATGGAAATGGAGGCGCTTATTGGGGCTGAGAGGCATATTGTAGAAGATAGACCTGTGTTGGCAGTGTGTGTGTATCATAAGCCGGAGGATTTATATGAAATCCCGTTGTATATTAACAAGATGGTAAATGATTATAGCTACTATATTAGACACTATACATTGTTTCATGGAGAGACTGTGTTATATGCTGTTCCAAATGAGCGAGAATTATAAAATAAGTAATGCAGTAAATATGTGGGGGTTTAATTGTTCACTACTTAGGCATTTATTTTATAGGTTCAATTTGTTTACAAAGATAAATTAAATGAAGGAATATCGTATGATGTGGAAGTGATGGGAAAGCAGGTGGGTAAATATATGGGAATAGTATTATTTGGAGCGGGAAAAGATGGAAAAAGTGCTCTTTATGAAATAGGGAAAGAGCAAGTGGATTATTTTATTGATAATAATAAAGTTGGTGAGATAGGTGGTAAGAGGATTCTAAGATTGAAAGAGGCATTTGATATTAAAGAAAAAGTAATTTTTATTACCTCTTCAAAGTATAAAAAAGAAATAGCCAAGCAGTTGCTGGAGAATGGGAATAAAAACTTTTTTGTTTATGAAAACCATAAAGCATCTGTTTTTCAGAGTAAAAACTATGAGAAAAAATTAAACGAGAAACAATGGGGAAATATTTATAATGATAGTATGTTGGATAGTATCATAGAAAGGGTAGAAAATAATAATTTTACACTATGGACTAAAGAAATATTGAAATTGACATCAGTTGGTGAAAAAGTGTTAGAAATAGGATGTGGAAGCGGAGAGACATCGCTTGTTCTGGCTAAAAACAATAGGTATGTATGCGCAATTGATTATTCAGAAAAAAGTATTGATTTGGTAGATCAACTTTGTGGTAGGACAGGTTATAAAGTTGACACATTTTGCATGGATGCAACACGAGATTTATCATTTGGCGTAAAAGAATTTGATATGGTTTTTCAGGCAGGACTGTTAGAGCACTTTAATAAAGAACAAAGAATAAGTATGCTATATTCTTGGAAAAGAATATGTAAGCGTATGATATCGTTGATACCAAATGCTCATTCTCTTGCATATAGAATGGGGAAGGATATGGCAGAAAAGGAGGGAAGATGGCAGTATGGTTTGGAGGTACCCCAGGGTACACTTATAGATGAATTTATTGCAGCAGGTTATCAGAACATAAAAGAATACACAATTGGAGAAAGGCATTCTTTAAATTTTTTACCTAACAATCATTATCTACGAGTCGCTTTAGAGAAGTGGCTGGATGAGTATGGCGATAAAGAAATAAGTGATTGGGGACAGGGATATTTATTGGTAACAATAGGGGAAAACTTGTAATATGCAGGAAGCTGTATACAGATAAAATTAGGAGTATATAGATAGAGGTTTGGGAAGAAAAACTGGAAAGATGAATGAATTATATTGAAATTATAGATATAGATTCGACTTATTTTTAAGAGACATAGTTAAAAGATATAACAGATGCGAAATCATAAGAAAGAAGCTTGAAAAGAAGTCTTTAAGTGGCAATTTGCTAAAGAGTGTACTTTGATAATTATATATATTACATTGGAAAATCCTTGCCTTTTTCTACAGAAAATATTATAATATAACTGCATTTCAATCTTGCATCATGCAGATGAGATTCTATATTCAACTCAGTTGATTGTAGTAGGCGGTTCGCCTGAAATTACCAGTTATTTTATAATGATTGCCGGAAAAGGTAAGTTTGTGCAGGTGTTCTATGTTTTTCTTTCCTTTTTTGGTAGAAAGGGGTGTCTTTGTGACAGGAGAAAAACAGACAATTATCAAAAACAGGGAAATTCATGACAGCAGCAGTAAGCTGATTTTTGGGGATAAGATTTTAAGTTCCCAGTTTTTCAGAGATTATGCGGATATGGATATCCTTCGTAATATTAAGCCGGAGGATATAGAGGATGTTTCGGAAAGATATGTTCCGCTGTATAGTACGGAGCGGGAGAGTGATACTGTGAAAAAAGTGAATATTTCCAGATATCTGCATATTCAAAACAGTGAAGAAGTGTTTAACTTACCACTGTATATTATTTCGCTTATTGAACATAAAACAAAAGTAGAGTATAATGTAATTATGCAGGTCCTCCGGTATGTAATTTATATCTGGGAGGATTATGAAAAAGAGATGAATGAAAAATTTCCGGGGATCAGTAAAAGAAAAGATTTTAAGTATCCTCCGATTCTGCCTATTGTGTATTATGAAGGAAAACAAAGATGGACGGCGTCTCTTGATATAGCAGATAAGATACTTTGTAAAGAACTGTTGGGTGAATATCTACCGCATTTCAGATATCAGCTGGTACGGTTGCATGATTACAGCAATGAAGAACTTTTGGAAAAGGAGGATGAGATTTCTCTGGCTATGCTTATCAATAAGATTCAGGAGCCAGGGGATATTTCAGTCCTTTCTGATTTGCCGAAGGGACAGGTGGATCGGATTTTGAAAGATACGCCGGAGTATTTGCTGGAAATTATGGCAAAACTGTACAGAGCATTGTTATATAATATTGGCGCGTCGGAAGCTGAAACGGAAAAAGCAGTGGCAACGATCAAGGAGCGAAAAATGGCAAGGTTGTTCGAGAATGTACCGAGGAATTTTAAAGCAGCTGAAAAAAGGACGGAAAAGAAGATTAACATGATGCAGCAGAAATTAGATGCAATGCAGAAAGAACTGGTGATGTATAAACATATAATCAGGCAGCAGAAAGGTGGGAGGAACGAACAGGATATTATTCATTCTCTCATGCAGGAATTTTCTCTGACGAAAGAACAGGCAGAAGAAGCCCTGTCAAACATCACAGAAGAGTTGGATTAGATGAAACGGATACTGAAAGAACTTCCAATGTATGAATTATAATTATCATATGCTGGAAGTTTTTTTATGGGCGGGTTAGTGGTTATATTTTATTTTGACAGAAAGGAATGGAAAAATGAATCCGGGTGTTTCAATTGTATTGCCAACTTATAATGGTAAAAAATATATTCGGGAGTCTGTTGACAGTATATTGGCGCAGAGCTATACGGATTGGGAGTTGATTCTGGTAGATGATTGCTCAACGGATGGGACCGCAGAAATTCTGGAGGAATATGCAACCGGAGATAAAAGGATTTCTGTTATACATAATATGGTGAATCAGAAACTTCCGCGATCATTGAATACGGGGTTTTCCAGGGCTCGTGGACGGTATTTGACCTGGACATCGGATGATAACCGGTATCTGCCGGAAGCACTTGAAAAAATGGTTGGATTTCTGGAAGAAAATGAGAATGCCATGATCGTTCGGAGTGATTATTTTTTTATAGATGCACAGGGAGAAGTGATAGGAAATTCAATAGAGTACTCAGATCATAATATGTATGCATTTAATTGCTTTGGGGCGTGCTTTCTTTATAGAAAAGAAGTCCGAGATGTTGTGGGAGAATATAATACGGATGCTTTTGGGGTGGAAGACTATGAGTATTGGCTGAGAATACTGGACAGGTTCGGGAGAATTTTTTCAATTGATGAGAGATTGTATGAGTACCGGAGACATGGAGAAAGTTTATCAGAATCAAAGCGCCGGATGGTATTAAATCAGCTGGCAGAACTTCGGCGGAGATATGAAGATAAAATGCTTGGTGAGCTGAAAAACGATAAAGCGGAACTCTGCAGGATATATTATGAAATGATTCAGGTTGAGGCGTTTGGCAGTGATATCAGAAATGATTTCAGGAAAATATGCCATGAGTTGGAAAGGGATCAGGGATTTACGGACAGAAAACCTTTTATTGTTTTTGGCGCAGGAATTTACGGAGGGCGTGCCGTAGAGATATTGGGGGATAAAGCGGTATTTTTTACGGATAATGATCCCCAAAAAGAAGGAAAGATAAAGTGCGGAAGGGAGATATTGTCTTTTGAGAAGGCAAAGGAGTTATCAGATCGATATGATTTTCTGATAGCGGTCCACCATTGTTATATTTATGAATTGATTTGTCAGTTAAATAAGGCAGGCATAAAAGAATATACAACTTTACAGAGTTATATGGCAGACATGGATGACTAAATGCGGAGCGGAACAATGTGTAAAAAAATTATGACAATTTTTGGGACAAGACCGGAAGCTATTAAAATGTGTCCTTTGATTTTACAACTCAGGAAGCATCCTGATTTGAGTCCTTTGGTGGTCCTCACAGGACAGCATGGGGAGATGCTGGATCAGGTGATGGATGCGTTTGACATAAAGGCAGATCATAACCTTTCCATTATGAAACAGGGGCAGACTCTGGCGGAGATTACAATGGGCGTATTGAAGAAACTCGATCCGATACTGGAAAAAGAAAAACCGGATATGGTATTGGTACATGGAGATACCAGTACGTCTTTCGCGGCAGCCCTCACCTGTTTTTACAGGGGGATACCGGTAGGGCATGTGGAGGCAGGGCTCCGCACGAATAATATGTATTCACCCTTCCCGGAGGAGTTTAATCGTCAGGCAGTGGACCTGGTTGCCAGTGTGTATTTTGCGCCGACCAGGCTTGCGGCGGAAAATCTTCTGAGAGAAGGAAAAAGAAAAGAGCAGATTGTCGTTACGGGAAATACAGTGATTGACGCATTGCAGACTACGGTGAAGGAAGGTTATGACAGTGCGGATTTAGAATGGGCGTCGGATGCAAGGCTTATTCTTCTGACGGCTCACAGACGGGAGAATCTCGGGGAACCGATGCGGGAGATGTTTTTGGGAGTAAAGCGTATTTTGGAAGACTTCAGGGATGTTAAAGTGATTTATCCGGTGCACAGGAATCCGAAAGTAAGAGAGGCAGCACAGGAAATTTTGTGGGATATTGAGAGGGCGCGGTTGGTCGAACCGCTTGATGTGTTGGATTTTCATAACTATATGAAAAGAAGTTTTCTTATTTTAACGGACAGCGGCGGGATACAGGAAGAAGCTCCCGCGCTGGGAAAACCGGTGCTGGTAATGCGTGATACAACCGAGAGACCGGAGGGAGTGGAAGCGGGAACTTTAAAACTGGTTGGAACTTCGGCGGACAGAATATATGAGGAGACTAAGAAATTATTGACAGATAGGGAAGAATATGACCGGATGAGTCGGGCGGTGAATCCTTATGGAGATGGACATGCATCGGAGAGAATTGAAGAGGCACTGCTTGCATGGTGCGGGATAGAAAGTGCTATATGAGAATCCAATGAAATCCGTTATTTGGATTCGAGGATGCAGTGAAAAGATATTTGGGGTAAAAAGTGAGCATCCGGAAATATTTTGAGGGGGAGATAGGGGGATAAAATATATCGGGATAATTTCTTTACATGCTTCAAATACAATGTTAGAATGAGGCTATCTGAAACAGGAATTTTGATTTAATGTATATATGTGGCATGGAGGGAAAATGAGACGGTATTTTAATACGGAGGGCGTGTGCAGGCCTCAGATACATTATATGGTGCGGTTGGATGAAAGACTGAAAAAGATCCGCAGCCGTTATATAGAAAGAGGCAGTTATTTTGTGATAAACCGAGGCCGGCAGTACGGAAAAACGACAACGCTGAAGGCGCTAGCGGAGTATTTGCGGCCGGACTATATCGTATTATCGATGGATTTTCAGGAGATCGGAACAGCAGAATTTCAGGATGAGGCTGTTTTTTCCAGAGCGTTTGTAGAAGTGCTGATGAAAGCCTACAGATATAATGGAAAGACGGAAGATGAGGAAGAGGTACTGAAACCGCTTATCTGTTTTTTGAAGGAGGCTGGGAATCTTACGATGCGGGAGATGTTTGACAGGCTGAGTCTGATCTGCGAGCGTGCGCCGGGACCGATCGTGCTGATGATCGATGAAGTGGACAGTGCAAGTAATTATCAGGTGTTTCTGGATTTTCTTGCACTGCTTAGAGGGTATTATCTTGATCGGGAGAATAAGCCGATCTTTCATTCGGTTATTCTTGCGGGAGTGTATGATATTAAGAATCTGAAATTGAAACTCCGGCCGGACAGTGAGCATAAATATAACAGTCCGTGGAATATTGCGGCGAAATACAATCTTACGATGAGTTTTTCCGCGGCAGAGATTTCTTCCATGCTTCAGGAATATGAGGAAGATAACCGTACCGGGATGAATGTGCAGGAAATCGCAGAAAATATATATGGGTATACTTCCGGGTATCCGTATCTGGTATCGGCAATCTGTAAGTTTCTGGATGAGGAAATGGAGGAAGATAACAGGTATCAGAATATAGAACCCTGGACAAAAGAGGGCATTGCGGAAGCGGTTAAACGTATTTTGTTGGAGATATCGGTTCCATTGTTTGACAGCATGGTAAAACAGCTTGATCATTTCAGCGATCTGAGGGAAACGTTGGAGCGGATTTTGTATCAGGGTCAGCAGATATCTTTCAGCCCTGCTGAAAAATCTATAAATATGGGTATGATGTTTGGATTTTTAAAAGAGGAAAATGGACGTGTGGCAATAGCAAACCGTATTTTTGAGATGTATCTGTTGAATGATATGTGGGTACATTCCCCGCCCCTTGTGGCGCAAGCAAACTTTAACAGGATAGAGAAGCGTGATACAATGTAGAGAAAAAAGGAGAAGTGTAGATTGAGTGAAGCTATACACAAATCACACAATGT
>JAAWOG010000127.1 GCA_022799355.1 Lachnospiraceae bacterium
TCTTCCGGAAATGATATGCGGCATTTTCGTGTTCTGCAAGTATATTGAGCAGGAAAATGAATTTTTAGTAGTATAAAAGAGGCGATATAGTTGCAACAGTACATGATAGAAAATCTTTTACCAATCAAGAAGCATTTGAAAATATCGTTACAGATTCTTCCAAGCAGTCTATCCCCTATGCAATGAAGAATTAGGTGAATGGCATCAACTTATGGAAAGTATCCTTTTGTATTGTGGGGAGCGCTCCCGCTCCCCGGCACGCCGCTAATCAGTCAACGGAAAAGTCACCTGCCAATTGCCCTTTATGGGTCCGCTGCTGCATGTCCAGAATTCCCCCCACATTTCATAGCTGTCTAAACCATCAGCAGGTATGGGAAAAATATACTCCTGATAATTATCTCTTCCATCCTCATCCCGAAAGCTGACACTATACTGATCATAGACAGCTTCCCCATTTTCATTTTTCAAATAAATTCTGCCATGGTTATCTGTCTCAAGAATATCAGCGTATCGCACCTGTACATGCAGCTCATTATCCAGAATTCCATATCCGGTTAAGGCAACACCCTTTTCCAGAACAACTGCGGATTCCTCATCCGGTTCCATAAGCCGTATCTTATCTTCCTCCAAAGAATCCAGATCCATTCCGCCATATCCGCTGATATCAGGATTCGCCTTAAAATTATTTATCACCGGTAATTCCACTAAGTCTATTGTCTCAAGCTTCAAATCGCTGTGTTTCTTTCCAACCAGGATTTCTCCGACTGAAAACGTAATCTTGTCCCCGGGAATCAGCACTTCATTCATCTGCTCAATCTCCAGCATAAATGTGGCCGTTGCAGTTTCCTCATCATATCCAGCGAAAAAGCAGCCTCCCCTTTGGTCATACGGCGTATGAATGCTGTAACTGTCAAATAAGTCTGCGGTCTCATCAAGGCGGTTTCCTTTTACGTCCTGCATAGACACTAAGATTGTGGCCTTATGACCCTCAATATTTGCCGCCGCCACCTCCATCTTAATCCCATTATCCTCACAGGAAATCCTGACAGGTTTTAATTTCTGAGCAGCAGATGGAGAAATCATATATAATAACTCATACGCAATTTTATTATCCCCAGCCGCTAAAACCGGCACCGCAGAGCCAAAGCAGACACATATGCATGCAGCAGCTGCCCATTTTTTCCACCTGGCGGGCTTTCGTGCTTTATAAGTATCAGCCTCTTCTAAATACTTTGGTTGAATTTCTGATATCCCATGATACAAATCCTCTACCGTCATACGCTTACCCCTTTTCTGTATAAAAACATTTTCAATTTTTTTCTTAATTTCAGCATCCTTTGTGCCATTTGATTTTCCGTGCAGCCAATTTCTTTTGCCAATTTCTTTACTGCATCACCATAATAGTACCTTTTGACAAACAGAACCCGATCCTCTTTCGGAAGCTCTCCCAGCCAATTATTTATCCATTCCGCCAATTGCTGATGAGCAAAATTTTCTTCCACATCGAAATCAGAGGGAATGCATTCTTCCAGTTCATCAAAAAGCATTTCCATTCCTTTGTATCTCTTTTTCGCATGATTTGCCCTGTATTGGCTGATTGCCGTGTCTCTCACAAGCTTTCCGAGAAACGCCTTTAAGGACACCGGAATAACCGGTGGAATCTTATTCCATGATAAATGCCAGATATCATTTACGCACTCTTCCGCATCTTCCCGGACAGTAAGGATATTCTTCGCAATGCCGAAACAATAGGAGCCATACTTATTCTGTGCTTCTTTTAGCGCCTTTTCATTGCGTTCAAGGTACCATTTAATAATCTGTTCATCCTCCACCTGCAGTCTCCTTTCTCAAAAATTTGAGTTTCTTCACATATATAGCCGCAAAATAGGGAACAATATTGTGGGAATTTTGTTTTTTTGTTCATTTTTTTCACATTATACAGTATCCAGTATGATTCTAAAAGAAAAAGACGGACCAGAATTGTTGACTGTCAGCCCTTAAATCAAGTATACTGAATATCTTTTCCAACTTTCACGTATGAAACTTTGTCTATTCTAAAAGTTTCTAACTTACAAGTCTGAAAATATATTATTTTATTAATTTTCTAACTTTCAAGTCCGAAATAATTGCTTTTTTCGGTTTTTGGGGTATAATAAGGATAAGAGCTTTAGGAGGTGCGCCATGGTTGAACTTATAAATCGCCCTAAATATTTAAATCAGCTTATCCAAAACAAAGATGTGGATCTGGTCAAAATCGTCACCGGTATCCGCAGATGCGGAAAATCATCCCTGCTGGATCTGTTTCACCAGTATCTGTCCGACAATGGAGTGGCTGATTCCAATATCATTCATATGAACCTGGAATCCCTGCGCTATCGGAATCTTTCTGATTACCTTGCTTTCTATGACTACGTCAGTGAGCGCATTCCGAAAGGACAAAAGACCTATCTGATTTTTGATGAACTTCAAGCTGTGGAGCATTGGGAAAAGGCCGTGGAATCGTTTCGCCTTGATTTTGATGTAGATATCTACATTACCGGCTCCAATGCCTACTTGCTTTCTACGGAGTTTTCTACGCTGCTGTCCGGCAGATACGTGGAAATCCGTATGCTGCCGCTGTCCTTTCAGGAATTTTTGACTTTCTACGAATTTGCCCCCTCTGTCACGGCGGAAGAAAAGTTCCAGAGGTATCTCCAGTTTGGCGGTATGCCGATTTTGAGAGAATATCACTTCAATGAGGCAAGAAGCAATCAGGCGCTGGAGGGTATTTACTCCACCGTTGTACTGCGTGATATTCTCCAGCGAAACAATCAGGCGGATCAGGGAATCCTGCAAAAAATCGTGCTGTTTCTTTGCTCCAATATTGGCAGCATTACCTCTCCCAACAGCATCGGCAATGTTCTGTCCAATGAGGGCGACATTCAAAATGGAAAAGGCAAAAATATCGCAGGAAAAACCATAGATAAATACATTTCCATGCTGCACAGCGCATTTATCTTCTACTCTGTTGGAAGATATGATGTAAAAGGCAAGCAATTGTTGAAAACATTAGGAAAGAACTACATCATTGATATGGGATTTCGCAACATGCTCCTGGGCTATCGAGACGGGGATCGGGGCCATATTATCGAAAACATCGTGTTCCTGGAACTGATTCGGCGTGACTACCGTGTCTCTATTGGAAAGGTGGGAGAAACAGAAGTTGACTTTGTGGCCGAAAAACCCAATGACAAGCTGTATATTCAGGTAACAGAAAGCATGCTGTCACCTGAAACCCGTGAACGGGAACTCAGACCATTGCGCCTGATACCTGATAATTACGAGAAAATTGTATTGTCCATGGATAGAAGCTATATTAATTCCTATGACGGAATCAAGTCCCTGTACTTGATTGACTGGCTGTTATGTGAAACATAAGGACTAAAATCCCTATATCATATCTTGCTCATTTTTATTGATATATTTCTTATCAAAACGTATGATGATATCAGAGATAGGAAACCATCACCAGGAGAGCTTCTGCCAGACAGTGGGAGACTTTAAAATCAAAGGGTAGCGCTATGAGTACCCCTTGATTTTTTCTTTGCAGGAATCACTTCCCGATCTTCATCCGTGGAACCGAAATGAAAGGGAATATGAAAGCTGATCAATATGATCCCTGATGCAAAAATTTATATTTTCCCTCAGGGCGGACATTCCGCCATATTAACAAACGCAGAAGCATTTGCACAGTTAATTCAAGACTTTTTGCGGTCAGACACCCCTGATCACCAATAAGACGCTTGCCTCCTTATTTCCTGACACTTCCTGGTTTTCATTATTACCCGCAGCATAAAAAGCCAAAACACAACTTTTTAAAAATTTCTTAAATTTCCCTCCCCATATTGCGCTTTCACCTACAACATGTTAATATAACCATACACCTACAAAGCGTTAATATAAAAAGGAGGACAACATGGCACAGCAAATTTCCGAATCCGAACTGATACTCATGAAAATCATCTGGAAAAATGAGGGATCCTCTTTATACTCTCTCATCATGGAAGAATTGGAAAAAGACAAAAACGAATGGAAAAACAACACCGTACTCACTCTGCTTTCCCGTCTGGGCGAAAAAAAATTCTTGAAAGTTAAAAAAATCGGC
>JAAWOG010000008.1 GCA_022799355.1 Lachnospiraceae bacterium
CAGAGAACCGGTCTGTGCAAAAATTTTTCCGTATCGAAAATATTATAAATCTCCTCGTTTTTCAACAGCCCGTCCGCGTGAATGCCTGCCCTTGTCACATTAAAATTCTTCCCCACAAAAGGCGTTCTCGGCGG
This sequence comes from Lachnospiraceae bacterium, assembly GCA_022799355.1. Lineage (GTDB taxonomy): Bacteria > Bacillota > Clostridia > Lachnospirales > Lachnospiraceae > 1XD8-76. The sequence continues at coordinate 135 of JAAWOG010000008.1, forward strand.
TATCTCGTAACCGATTTCCCGCTCGTAATACTCCGCCAGCTCCGTAATCACTGTCGTATCCATACCGTCCAGGGAACCTTTTAACTGGGCATACTCAAATACCATTGCCTCCAAAGGCGTATTGCCGGTCCGCTCTCCGATTCCAAACAAAGAAGTATTTACACCGCAGCAGCCATAGAGCCATGCCGTTGTGGAATTGGTGACCGCCTTGTAAAAATCATTGTGCCCGTGCCACTCGATCAGTTCGCAGGGTACGCCGGCATGCTTGTGAATCGCATAGATAATTCCCTGCACCGAACGCGGTATCACAGCCCCGGGAAAGTTCACACCATACCCCATTGTATCACATGCACGCACCTTGATCGGTATCTTATACTCTTCCATCAGATTCATCAGTTCCAGACAAAAAGGTACTACATAGCCATAAATATCCGCCCTCGTAATATCCTCCAAATGACATCTCGGGCTGATGCCCTCCTCCAGACAATCCCGTATTACGTTCAGATAATGCTCCATCGCCTGCCGTCTGGTCATCTTCAGCTTCATAAAAATATGATAATCGGAACAGCTCACCAGAATTCCTGTCTCTTTCATTCCGATTTCTTTCACCAGCCTGAAATCTTCTTTTGATGCACGAATCCAGCTTGTCACTTCCGGGAACTCATACCCGCGTTCCATACATTTGCAGGCCGCATCCCTGTCCTTTTTGCTGTACAGGAAAAATTCACTGGCGCGGATCAGCCCTTTTTCCCCGCCAAGCCTGTGCAGATAATCATAGATTGTAACAATCTGATCCGTCGTATAAGGTGCCCTGGACTGCTGGCCATCCCGAAACGTAGTATCGGTAATCCAGATCTCCTCCGGCATATTATGCGGTACGATCCTGTCATTAAACGGAATCTTCGGCACCTCGGAATAAGGAAACATATTGCGGAATACATTGGGCTTTTCCACATCGTCCAATATGTACATATGCTCCTCAATCTCCAACAGATGATTGCTTTCGTTCATCGTGATCGGCCTGTTTGTAAATATATCCCTGTTATAAAAATCCGCCATTCAGATACCCCGCCTTCCTGAGAACTGTAAACCGACTCCGCTTTTACAGTTTTCAATTTTTCTGTTTTCTCTTTTGTATTTCACTGAATCGTTTATACTGTATCATTGTATACAACAGTACACTTTTATGTCAATCCCTATTTTTACTAAAAAACAGGAAAGCACCGAACCGTTCTTTGGGATAAATACGGATTTCTCCCAACAAAAAAGTGTGCCGTCCCTTTATCATTCCATAGACTTCACACTCTTTTATGGTATTTCATGTTAACATGGGATCAAATGATTCATTTTCAGGATTGCTTCCACCGTATCCATTCCATCCTGTAATCTGATAAATCTCTTCTCACTGATATACTCTAAATTTCTCACGGAAAGATCCAGTTCTTTCAGCCTTCTCGTATTTCTGCTTACCCTTACGTTCAACAAATCTACGCTGCTTTTCAGGGTATTGATATTATCTTTCATGTTTTGGATCTCTCCTTTTATTCCTTGGATCTCTCCTTTCATATTCTGGATATTACCCTTCATACCTTGGATATCACCCTTCATGATTCTTATATCCTCTTTTATCGGACCAAGCTCCTTTTTAAATTTTTCATCAAGCTTTTTATCCAGCTTTTCATCCAGCATTCTATCCAGCTTTTCATCCAGCATTCTATCCAGCTTTTCATCCAGTTTCTTATCCAGTTTCTCATCAAGCTTCTGATCAAGCCTCTCATCAAATATATCTGAAATAGCCCGCAGATCTTCTTTTGTTAAAATCATATTCAAAATACCTCCTTTTTCCATGGTGCAAACCGAAATTTATTAATCCGCTATATTTAATAAATATACCATATTCAGAGTGTAAAGTCTATGCAATTATCAAGGAACAGCAAAAAACAAATTTTACGCAGGCATAAAATATACCTGTACAAACTCAAAACAAGAAGCTTCTGATTATGATAGAAAAAAGACTTTTTTACAGCATATGAACAGAGTCAGAAATCAGCTTGAATTAAATAAAATAGAAATGATATATGAAAATAATGAAAACACACCCGTCACCGTTGCCGTACTGGACAGCGGAATTGACAGAAAACATCCTGATCTGGAAGGAAAAGTTCTTGCCTTTCAGGATTTTGTTGCAGGAAGGGCTATCCCCTATGATGATTATGGCCACGGGACACATGTCTGCGGCTGTATTGCCGGAAGCGGAAAAGCCTCAGATGGTATCTATGCCGGTATCGTACCGAATGCCCGCCTTGTTATCGGGAAGATACTGGACAGACGCGGAGACGGCAGAGTGGAAAAAATGGCGGAAGCGATGCGGTGGATCATGGAACTGAAAGATGCCTACAATATCCGTGTGCTGAATATTTCTATCGGTACGGGAAAGGGGTATAAAGATCAGGAATATGATGAAATTTTAGAGCTGCTGAATGAAGCCTGGTATCACGGCATTATGATCGTCTGTGCGGCAGGAAACAGCGGACCTGCCGGAGGCAGTATCTCCATGCTCGGCATGAACCGCAATATTATCACCGTAGGCTGTCATGAAGGAGGGGAAACATATCGTTTCGGACATCCCTGCCAGCTCTATTCAGGCAGAGGAGAAATTTCAGATCTATACAGAAAACCCGATATCGTTGCTCCCGGCACAGAGATTATCTCCTGCAAAGCCGCACCATACCGGGGAAAAACAATATTTGACAAATATTATTGCAAAAAAAGCGGGACCTCTATGGCGACAGCCATTGTCTCCGGGTGCTGTGCGCTCTTTTTTGAAAAGAATCCTGAAGAATCCAACGAATATTGTAAGAGAAGACTGCTGCAGACCGCCCGCAACCTGGGCGAAGCATGGAATAAACAGGGGTACGGTATGGTCAATCCGGCGGCTATGTAGCCGCACTTTTTTGTCCCATACCCATCCCCCACAATACCGAAAACAATAGAAATGAAAAAGGTTACCGGCCTCCGAGTACCCCGGGAACAACACTCTTAACCTCTGCCGGAAGTTCCGGCTCTTCCTCATTGCCGCGATAAGCAAGCAAAATACCGTCTCCCACGATCAGAAAATCATCCGCATCCGACTTTTCTGACATCTCTGTCACTTCTACATCTTCTGCCGTTTCACCATCTGCCTGTGCCTCTTCCTCACCTTCTGCCCCGCTTCCGCCAGCCAGCCAGTTTTTCAGCCAAGGCGTATGAGAAAACGCATTCTCTTCAATCGTGGTAACACTGCCCGGTATCGTAACATCCGTAAGCGCATCACAGTGATAGAAGGCACCACAGCCAATGCTCGTCACACCTTCCGGAATTACTACACGCTGCAGGCCGCTCCGCGCAAAAGCAAATTTATCAATGGCAGACACACCCTCCGGAAATGTAAAATCTGTCATCATAGGCTCCCTGTAGAAAGCCCATGCCCCAATTTTTCCCTCCGACACGGCCAGTGATGACACCTCTTCTACCTTCATGCCAAAAGCACTCTGCTCCTGTGGTGAATAATCCCCCTGATAGGTAGTCGCACTGCCGCCATCTATCAAAACCACCGCATTTCCGTTCACAATCGGTACCATACCGATATTGCTGCCGGAGGACGTACTGATACTGTACAGGACATTTCCCTCCGATGCGGGCTCCTCTGCCGCCAAAGATACGGCTTCTGCCTGATCACTTTCGGATGCTTCCGATGCCTGAGATGCCGTATCCTCCTGATTGCTTTCAGTCTCTCTTGCTTTTACCGTTCCGGAAGAAGCCGACTGCTTTTTCGCACCATCGGCATTTTCCGCATTATCTTCCTCCGAATCTTCCGATGGGGAAGTCCGCTTTACCTGATCTGTCTCTTCCGCATCGTCTGATGCATCTTTTTTCACTTTTGTATCTACCGCATATTGCTTTGTCTTTTCTCCCGCAGATACATCTGTCTCAGCCGTAGCACTTAAATTTCTTGCTCCAACCCAGATCAATGCGAGCAAAACAGCCATACCGCCGCCAATCATCAACTTTTTTTTCATATCCGGCTCCAATCAACGTATTTCATATCATACGCAAAGAACGGATGCCACGCTCCGCGAGTCATCCTTAGATGATACAATCGTGAAAGCTGAACACGAAAGTATTCAACTTTCACGATAAACTTCCTTACGCCGTCTCAGGGCGCATTTTTTTGTCCCTCTTCAGGAACAGCACTGCTGAAAACAGTCCAAGTCCTATTGCCAGGAACCACTTCGGATGGATAGCATCCCCCGTCTTAGGCGTTGTATCAAAAGCCCCCTCCGAAAGGTTTGCCGTATCCACATATACCGTGTACGGCGAGAAGTGCGTTGCCGTAAATGTCACACAGGGTACTCCGTTTACCGTCGTAAATCTCGGATTCAGTTTATCCAGATTATTCCCGCCGGTTACCGCCGCAACCTTATTGTTTCCTGCGTACTGGCGCAATTCATCAGGTATCGGCAGAGTAATTGTCACGGAAAGTCCGCTGGTATCTGTGATCTTCGTTGTTCCTGTCTCATCGTACAGAGAGATATCCATTGCGAAATAGTGGATATTCGACAGATCACCATATTCATTTCTGAGTGCCTCTGCCACCGCTGCTGTCGCCTGACCATCCTCCGTTATCTTTATCACAAAGTTATCCGTAGAACCGTTAACCGTTGCAGAAGCTACATTGCCGTCAGAAATACCAGGCCTGCTTATCTGTACGGAACTTCCGCTGTTACTATTGTTATCCTTATCACTCCCATCACCCTTGCTTACGGAACCCGTATTGGAAGATGGCGATGAAGTCACCGTTCCCGGTGTTCTCCGTGAAGTAATACCGTTGTTTGTCTCACTCTTAGTCCTATAGTTTGCTGTTACGGTCAGATTCTTCTTAGGCATCGTAAAGGATGTCGAGGACAGCGTCTTACTTGTAAAGTTCGTATCACTTTCCGAAGAAGTCCAGTTGTAGAACTCATAACCCGTATTAGGCGTAAACGCTGATACGGTTACTGTGGTACCTTCCTCATAAGTACCTGAACCGGAACCATTGATAACGGTAAGCGTATATTTTTCTTTATTGGAGTTATTGTTATTGTCTCCGTTGCCGTTTCCGTTGCCGTTATTATTTCCATCTCCATTGCCGTTATTATTTCCATTTCCATTGCCGTCGCCATTACCGTTTCCATCTCCACCTGGGTTATTTGGATCATCGGGATTTCCCGGATTGTTTGGATCATCGGGATCGTTTCCGCTCGTACTGCCGCCTGCATAATCATAACTTGCCATAAACATTACATTTCCTGTAATCTTATTCATAGCAATTTCGCCCACACTATCATCTTCCGGCACGGATATCCAACCGCTAAACTTATATTTGCTTCCTCTATAGGATGTAGGCGTCTTAGGTTCTTCTGCTGCTTCTCCGTCCCGCACCTCACGCTCCACGATCAGTTTCAAGTCATCATTCACAAACCGTACTTTCCATGTCTGAGGTGGTGTATCCCCATAAACCGCCTGTACCGTCATATTCTTTGCTGCCGGAGTATAAGTACTTGGGAACCAACGATCAAAATACTTCCCTTGTGCTTCATGTGCTTCTTTAAAAGGTGCGAACTCTTCTTCCGTAGGCGGAGCCACGTCCTCGCCCTGTTGAACAACTCTTGTTGCAATAACGGTTTTTTCGTCATCATCCACAAAAGTAATCGTATAAGAAGGTAACAGTACTTCATCTGAAACAGACCAGCCATATTTCTTATTTGCAATAGCCAGTTTTTCCGCAGAACTCCCCTCAGGTGAGATCACCGTCACATTATGTAAAACATGATCTACATTAGGAGGAAATTTATCATAATCCTTATTACTATAAAATATCTTGTTACTGTCAAACCTCACATTATCGTTTGGCACGCGCAGTACCGTCAGATTTGTATCTTTTAAAGCATAATTATCCAATCCTCTGCATGCTAAAGGTAAGTACAACTGTATCAGTTCAGAACTATTAGCAAAACAAAATTCAGGTATATTCTCAACATTTGACGTAGATAAATCCACTGTTATGATATCTTCACAGTCCATAAATGCTTCCGGATAAATACGATTTATGCCTGTCAATTCATCCGGTCCGACCAAAGGAGAACTTGAAGAATTACCTCTTTCTACAAGGCACTGTACAATAGCATCCTTTTTTCCGTTGCTATTTTCAAAAATAATTCCTCTCTCACAGGAAAAATTCTCTCCGGCAGTATTGGTTCCTGGCGTTCCTCCCGCCATTGACTCTCCTGTAAAATATATTGTCGTTACATCTTTATCGTCTGCAAAAGGTCTAATTCCCATCTTACTCGTCGTTATTGGGACAGTTACGCTTTTCAGATTTTCACATTGACCAAATGCATAATTACCGATACTCTCCCCGCCTTCTACACCAGCAGAATACATAACTACAGATTCCAAATTCTCACATCCGTAAAATGCATAATCATCTAATGCTTCTATATCATGCATTATTACATTTTTAACATATGTATTCAGTTTCTGGTCACCTGTAGCCGCCGCCGCAAGCTCTTTCGCCGTCCTCTTTGCGTTTTCATCAATTCCAATTTCATTTCCGGCATCATCCGTCCGATCTTTCTTTACTGTATTTTTCTCATCAGCATAAGAAAATAATCCCTGCTTAATTCCTTGAATACCCGTAGGCAAAGTTATATCAAAAGCAGCTTTAAACGCGCTAAGGACATTAGGAGAATCATTTGGCTCTACTGTGTTATCAGCTTTATAAGCATCAAAGATTTCTTGAATCCTTACTTGAATTTTAGCATCATCAGGCTTTCCATTTGCATCTGAATATTTTCCCGTATCAAACAACGCATCTTTTAATGCTATATAATATTCATCCGTATCATTATAAACCCCATTCATAACCTTATCTGCCTCAGGCACCTGATGAACCATTCGTTTATCAGATTTTTCATCATATTTTACATGAATATTAGTAGGATTTCCTGAACAAAAATCTATATATGATACTTTCTGATTATTATTATTATAGTTATTTGCCTTATCCATAGCATACTGAAACGGCACCGATTCTATATCAATATTCCCGACAAATGTCAACGGTGTCGGTTCTTTTAAGTCAGACTCAAACTGTGTATAAAAAGCATCCTTACCAATTGATTCAATCCTGTTTGTCTCTTGAAAAATAACTTTTTCCAGATATCTACAGCCCCTGAAAGCATTTTCACCAATCGTTTTAATCGTGTTAGGTATTGTAATAGTTTTTAAATCCTCATTTCCAAAACCACTATCACTGAACTGACTTCCTACAGATTCTATCGGATATGGTCCTATCTGAGACTCTATTACCACATTTTCAGGCTTTCCCTGTATTCCTAAACCAACAAGTTCTCCATCAGGATTCACCTGATAAGTAAATGTATTATTATCCTCATCATGCACAATTTTCTCAAATACGCCCGTATCTCTGTATTCAAAAGCAATTTCCTTTTCTTTTGTCACATTATGAATTCCACTCTGTGCATCTTTTCCCCTAAAATAAAATGCATCCCCGACATCTTCCTTAAATGCTTCCGCATCATACTTATAATCCCCCAAATCAAAGGTAGTATTATCATTTAATACATCAATAAATTTTAGACTCACACATTTCTCGAACGCAGAAAAACGTATTATTTCCAAATTTGGATTATCAGGCAATGTCACTTCTTGCAGTTTTGAGCAATTTTTAAATGTCCCTTGACCAATTGTTTTTATTTTCTCTGGCAATTTAATTTCGATTAATTCTCGGCAATCCTGAAATACGGTTCTTCCAAATTCTTCTACATTTGATGGTTCTGCAAAAGTCAGACTGGATAACGAAGTACAGCCGCTAAAAGCGGAATCACAAATACTCCTTGTTGCAATCGGTACAACAAAACTTGCCAATGAACGACAGTCTTTAAATGTATTTTCAGAAATAACAGCAATTCCTTTCGTAGATGGAAGCGTAAAAGTCTGCATACTACTACATCCTTCAAAAGCTGAAGGACCAATTTCACTGATCAATGAATTTTCTGTAAAAGATACGGACTGCAATGCTGAACATCTATAAAATGTATATGGTGCTATAGCATAAAGGCTGTCAGGCAAATTAATTTTAGTAATAGATGATGCATTTGCGAAAAAATTCTCACTCAAATAAGCAGGATTCCCATTAGCATCATCTTCCATTAACACCCATTTCCCAGAACCTGAAGTTGCTCCTTCCTCCCATGTCACTCTTTGATTAGAGATACATGCAACCTTTACTCTTTCAAGCATAGCAGTATCTTCATTTGTTTGTTCATAGTAAGTATTTTTAGTACTATCCTCATACATACCATCTGTTGTAATAGGTGGATTTCCCTCAATTTTTTGGCTTGGCAACTTATAGAATATATAATTCTCAATCTCTTCCGGTTTTGTAACGGACTTTTGCAGACGGTAATATATTATTTTTTTACCTTCCGGATGCCAAGTGGATATTGTTTCCTCAAAGCAAGGATGAAAACGGTATGTATAACAATGGTATGTCTGTGTAGCCGTACTAATTCCAGTGGTTGCATCAGTAGATACTCTTGTCTCAACCTGTGCATTTAAAATTACCGAAGTTCCATCTTCCTCTACATAGACCGGCTTTATTTGCGGCGTACTCCAGTTCCCCCATCCTGTTATTGTATCAGGATTACTCACTTCAGCATCCGAAAGCGTATGGTTTGCCGTACGTGTATAAGTATATTCTGTAATCTCCCTATAAAATAAGGTTTCTCCGTACTTATTTGCAGCAGTATAACCTCTATTTGTCCCCTGGCTGTTTGTATATTGTACATAAGCTTCCAAATAGTCGGGAATTTTAACAGTGCCACTATCAAGAGTTACTGTTGTTGCTCTTAATAAAACTGCCACATCCCCACCAAAAGCATCTATATGTTTATAAGCATACTGAAATCCGCTATTAGCCGAACAATAAATAGTATCTCCGGTATTCGCAGCGTCATCTCTTGGAATTATCTCCGGAATATTGCTCACTCCTCCGCTTGAAGCAGTAGCAAATGTAATGCTTCCTTCAGTAGAACCAGTAGCATCGTAATCATTCGCATAAGTAACAATCCCTTCTTCCGCAGCCGCCTCCGGCACCGGAATCGCCGCCACGGTAATAGCAGAAATCAGCAGCATCACCGCCGATGTCTTTCTGATCCGCCTCCTCATCCTTCTATCGAGTTTTTTTCTTACTTTTCCAAACATAAAAATCCACCTTCTTCTGTCATGTTATGATATCGGGGCTACGGACTTTGCCCCTGAATGTTTTCAATTACCATACGTTTTGCACTTATGTAACCCGGCTCCCACGACAACCCAATTGCCGCACATCCGCACAGCGTTCGCCGGATATCCTTACACAACCATCAAACCATAACCAACTCTCCGCGAAAATAACTCTTTCACATTATCTTATGCAATCCTCACGCCAACTACCACAAACCGCCCTTCCGATCCCTGAGACCGGTCGCAGGTCGATAGCGTCACCAGTTCATCCCCGTATACCGGCGTAATCCCCGTATCATACAGCGACATCTCCGCCATCGCCATCATATTGGAATTGAACTCATCCTCCGAATTGGCATCGATAAACTGATAATATTTAAAGGCAATCTCATCTTCCGCCAGCACTTTTGCCGGAAAAGCATAAGCAACCTGATAAGTCCCTTTTTCATAAATCGTATCAAACTGAAACGTCTGATGCTCCTGATAAAAGGACTCATCGGTATATTTGTCAAGATGCCCGAACATCGCGCCGGACTTCATATGATGCCCGTATACGATCAGATTCGTGGAACGGTCTATCACATCACAGTCTTTATCCATGAAAATGCATCCGTTCTTATCATAATTCTGTCCGAAATCATGATCCAGATAATATTCATTATCCACCGTCTGCATAACAGGGTAATCAATATCTGTATCGGCTATTTTTATCCATCCGATTAGCCTTTTGTTAATTTTATATAAATCTTCGTACTCGGGGAGGACATCCGGCACCTCTGTCTTGCCGGTCTTATGTATCACCGGTTCTTTCTTTTTCTCCGGTTCTTTCTTTTTACTCTCCTCTTTCCGCTTCGCCCATTCCGCACTTTCATTCTGGGTTTTACGATTCATATAAGTATATACGGAGAAATATCCGATACAGCAGCTTGCCAGAATCACACACAGCGCGATCAGTCTTTTTCGCCTTTTCTCCCGCCTCTCAAGCTCCCTTATTACGGCTGCCTTCAGCTTTTCATCCTCTATATCCTGCAGTCTGCTCATTCCTGCCCCTGCTCATCTCCTTTTTTCATAAATCTGCTATTATTTCTATTTTACTATATCTGGACTAAAATGCAAGCATTTTTACCGTATCTGGTACATAATGGGTAACAGTTCAACATAGGAGTTTGCACTTGCTGCAAACTCTGTAAAAATGTGTGATGGGAAAATAGAATCCGCCCTTTCACCGCAGGTGAACTTAAAATAGGGCGGATTCCGTAACAGTGCAGCCGAAAGGCTGAACTGTTACCATAATGGTTTACACGGTATTTTGCCCCGCACAACAATTCTCCACCCCCTTCTCCCTCTCCTCTCTCCAAATTTTTTAAAAAAGCGAACCCTTTTCTTTTGCCCGCATATGATAAACCATAAAAAACAAACGGAGGCAATTATCATGAGTGATTTAACAGCTACAAACTGCGGTTGCGGTAACGTAGGCGGAAACGGATGTGGATGCGGATGCGGTAATTTCATCTGGATTCTCCTTCTGTTGTTCTGCTGCGGTAACAACGGCAACGATGACTGCGGATGCGGCAGTGGATTCGGTTTTGGCGGCGGCAATGGCTGCGAAAGCATCATCTGGATCTTACTCCTGCTCTGCTGCTGCGGCGGCGGCAACGGATTCTGCTAAGATCCGGCAAAGGGGCGGCTTTATGCTGCCTCTTTCCCATAAGCCGTTACCCGCTATGCAAAGATTTTTCCTCCCGCATCCCCTGCGCCATCAAGGGGCTCTCAGACTTTTCGGTTATGAAGCATGTTTCCGGCGCATACATAATATAAAAGAACTTATCAGACAGGACCGGAGCATTGTGTGATTCTATGGAAATGATTAAAAACGAACAAATATATGCCTTTGACAGTTTATATACTACCAACCATATTCAGATGCTGAAAATATTGTTACCCTGTTTAAACCCTCCCCTTCAAAAAAACCTGGCATTATATATCAAGTTTTTAGAGCTTCGTTATACGATTTCTTTCCTGAGCACACACCCTTATGTCATCAGCGGATGCGGTTTTGATAGAGAGCGCAGGGGGCAGGACATTCCTCTGAATGAACTGCTTCCCTACCTCACCCCGCAGGAAGCCGAAAATTTCCGCCAGCTCCAAAAAAGTATGGACATGATGAAGCAGTTTTCCGGTATACAGAAAAATATGGAAGCACTGAAAGGCATCCTGCCGGAGGGTATGGACTTTGATGCATTGTTCCAGGGAATGATGGGCGGCTTCGGGGATACCCCGGAACGATCCGCTCCTTTTGCCGCAGATACCGCAGGCAGTACCTCCGGCACCGATGCGGAAGCTTCTCCCGATGCCCAAAACAGTCCTTTTCCCGCAAACGGCATCTTACGGAATATGATGAAAGGCTCTCCGGGCGGAGATGTCCTGAAAAATATGATGTCCGACTCCCAAAAAGAACTGTATGAAAAGTTTAATGAACGTTTTCAGAATATCTGAAACAGAAAGGATCTCTATGGCAGCAAAAACAGAACCCCAAAACGAATACCTCTCCTCCGGCGAATGGATGCGCGACAAGGCTCTCTCCCACATCCCTCACTCCAAGCTGGAATTTCTCCAGATTATGCTTTTTGAGAGCCGTAAGCTGAAACAGGAAGAAATGCTCCCTTTTTTTATGTCCGTCATCAAAGTAAGCCGAGAAAAAAACATCACCTTTACGGAAAAAGAAATGGATGCCATCCTGGAAGTATTGAAAGAACATTCATCCGCCGACGAACTTACCCGCATGAACCAGATTATGCAGATGCGGAAGTCCATGGGATGAACAAAGCCGGAAAGCACAGCGAGCAAAAAATACCGCCGGACTTCCATAACCCGTCCGGCGGCATATTCACCATAACATATTTTTTATTTCTGCAAATCAGAAAAAATACACGATGCGGCAAAACTTCTGACTTCCCTACTTCTGCACAATATTTACCAGCCGTCCCGGCACATAAATCTCCTTCACGATCGTCCCGGTAAGCTTCTCTGCCATCATTTCCTTTGCCCTTTTGATGATTTCCTCTTTCGGATCATCCTTTCCGATGTTCATCGTTCCTCTGACTTTTCCGTTGATCTGTACGGCGATCTCTATCGTTGCTTCAACGGTCTTTTCCTCCTCAAAAGCAGGCCAGTCATGGACATACAGACGTCCTTTTTCTCCGATCGTCTGCCAGATTTCCTCCGTCATATGGGGCGCCACGGGATTCAGCAGCATCAGCAGTGTCTTATACTCCCCTTTTGTCACGGCATTCTTCCGGTAAAATTCATTGATCAGCGCCATCATCGCCGCAATCGCCGTGTTAAACTTCAGATTTTCGTAATCGCTGCTGACCTTCTTGATCGTCTGATGCATCTTTGTCTCCAAATCCGCACCGTAGCCTTCCTCATCGGTCATGATATCCTGCAGTTTCCATACACGCTCCAAAAATCTCCGGCAGCCCTTTACGCCGTCCTCACTCCAGCCTGCACTCAGATCAAAGGCGCCGATAAACATTTCATAGGTACGCAGCGTATCCGCGCCGTAATCTCTGACAATATCGTCGGGATTTACCACATTCCCCAGAGATTTTGACATCTTTACAACCGGATGCTCCGCCATCTCGCCGTATTTTTCCTTCAGCGCACCTCTTGCCGCCTCCTCACTGCCATACTCCTCAAGCAGCGCTTTCTGTTCCTGGGCAGGCAGATTGCAGAAGCTGTGGGGATTCAGTCCCAGGATCATACCGTGGGATGTCCGCTTCTGATAGGGTTCCTTACAGGGCACCACGCCCTCGTCATAGAGGAATCTGTGCCAGAACCTGGAATACAGAAGGTGCAGTGTGGTATGCTCCATACCGCCGTTGTACCAGTCCACCGGCATCCAGTATTCCAGCGCCTCCCTGCTGGCAAGCGCCTTATCGTTTTTCGGATCGGTATAGCGCAGGAAATACCAGGAAGATCCCGCCCACTGAGGCATGGTATCCGTCTCTCTCTTCGCCGCTCCCTGACAGCAGGGGCAGACAGTATTTACCCAGTCCGTCATCGCCGACAGCGGAGATTCCCCGGTATCGGTAGGCATATAGCTGTCCACTTCCGGCAGCTCTAACGGAAGTTCACTCTCAGGAATCGCCACATAACCGCATTTTTCACAATATACGACGGGGATCGGCTCCCCCCAGTAACGCTGCCTGGAAAATACCCAGTCACGAAGTTTGTAGTTTGTCTTTGCCTGACCGATGCCCTTGGCTTCCAGATACTGGATCATACGCTCCTTGGCCGCATCCACCGGCATACCATCCAGGAAGTCGGAATTTACCAGAATGCCGCTTGCCACATCCGTATATACTTTATGCTGCACATCTTCGCCGCCTGCCACTACTTCCACGATAGGCAGATGGAACTTTTTCGCAAAATCCCAGTCCCTCTCATCATGTGCCGGCACCGCCATAATCGCGCCCGTACCATAACTCATCAGTACATAATCCGAGACAAAAATCGGAATCTCTTTCTGATTTACAGGATTCACCGCACAAAGCCCGTCAAGCACCACGCCGGTCTTTTCCTTCGCCAGTTCGGAGCGCTCAAAGTCAGACTTCTTTGCCGCCTGTTCCCTGTAGCTTTCTACATCGCTCCAGTTTTTAATCTCCTCTTTATATTTGTCCAGAATCGGATGCTCCGGAGAAACTACCATATAAGTCGCTCCGAAAAGGGTATCGCATCTTGTAGTATAAACCCGCAGTTTATCCTCTTTTCCGGCAATGGAAAAGTCCACTTCCGCCCCTTTGGATTTTCCGATCCAGTTTTTCTGGGATACGGCGATCTTCTCCACATAGTCCACGCCCTCAAGCCCTTCGATCAGCTTTTCCGCATAATCTGTGATCTTCAGCATCCACTGGCTCTTGACTTTCCGCACAACCTCCGCGCCGCATCGCTCACATACGCCGTTTACCACTTCCTCATTGGCAAGTCCTACCTTACAGGAAGTACACCAGTTGATCGGCATCTCCGCCTTATAGGCAAGTCCTTTTTTAAAAAGCTGCAAAAAGATCCACTGCGTCCAGTGATAATAGTTCGGATCTGTCGTATTGATTTCCCTGTTCCAGTCAAAAGAATACCCCAGAGAGTGAAGCTGTTCTTTAAAACGTCCCACATTATTTTTTGTCACAATCTTCGGATGGATCTTGTTGGCGATTGCAAAATTCTCCGTCGGCAGCCCGAACGCGTCCCATCCCATCGGAAACAGCACGTTATACCCCTGCATCCTGCGCTTACGTGAAACAATATCCATCGCCGTATAAGGGCGCGGATGTCCTACATGCAGTCCCTGTCCCGAGGGATAGGGAAACTCCACCAGCGCATAATATTTTGGTTTGCTGTAATCCTCAGACGTCGCAAAAGCCTGTTCATCATCCCAGATCTTTTGCCACTTTTGTTCTACTTCTCTGTGATTATATATTTTTGACATATTCATCCTCACTTCCAGCCGCCTGCGGACAGCCTGTTGTATTTTCTGAAAAACCTGCAACAGTCCGGGCTTTCCCGAATTGTTACGTAATCCTTTCTAAATATTACCTATCCGATACCCTTTTGTCAAGGGATGGATTGAAAAGCCGCCACAATAATACACAGCGAAAGCACCTGTGCAATACCATACACAGGTGCCCTCTAACCCCCTTTATCACTGTAACTCTGATAAAAATCCTATCATTCTCCGCCATCCGCAAGGGCTGCCGCTCTTGCCGCAACTTCCTTCTCCTGGATATCGGAAGGAGCCTGCTCGTAACGGACAAACTCATAGGCATATACGCCTCTGCCGCCGGTCATGGAACGAAGGTCGGTACAGTAGCCGTAAAGCCCTGTCATCGGAATATCCGCTTCCACAATCGTCTTTCCGCCGGGCGCCGGATTCATACCGAGAACTCTGCCTCTTCTCTTGTTCAGATCGCCCATCACATCGCCCGTATAGCTGTCAGGAACAGTTACTTTCAGGTTCGCAATAGGCTCCATCAGCACAGGACCGGCATCCATAAAGCCTTTCTTAAACGCCTGGCTTGCCGCCGTCTTAAATGCCATTTCGGAGGAATCCACAGGATGGTAGGAACCATCGTATAAAACAGCTTTAACGCCCACTACGGGATAGCCCGCAAGCGGTCCTCTCTGCACGGAATCCGCGATACCCTTTTCCACCGCCGGGAAGTAGTTCTTCGGCACGGCGCCACCCACAACTTCCTGTTCAAAGATATACGGCGTCTCCAAATCCCCGGAAGTCTCAAAGCGCATCTTAACATGACCGTACTGTCCGTGTCCGCCGGACTGCTTTTTATATTTATATTCCACATCGGATTTCTTGCGGATCGTTTCGCGGAAAGCAACCTTCGGCTCCGCCATCTCGATCTCCACTTTATATTCATTTTTCAGGCGGCTTGCCACCACGTCAAGATGCAGATCGCCCATACCGTAGAGCAGTGTCTGCCTGTTCTCGGAATCGTTCACCACCTTCAAGGTCAGGTCTTCGTGCATAAGCTTCTGTAAGGACTGGGATATCTTATCAATATCGCCCTTATTTACGGCACTGTAACGCTTATATGTATAAGGAACCGACATATCGGGCTTACCGTATTTGATCACATGCTGTTTTGTGGACAGGGAATCTCCGGTCCTTGCCGCCGTCAGCTTCGCGATAGCGCCGAGATCTCCGGCATGGAGCTCCGGTACTTCAATGGGCTTATTTCCCTGCAGTACATAGAGTTTTCCGGCTTTCATCTCCACATCTTTATCCACGTTGTAGATCATATCCTCCGGTTTCAGCACGCCGGAATTTACCTTGATCATGGAATATTTACCGATGAACGGATCTACGATAGTCTTCCATACCACAGCGGATTTCGCTTTGGAGAAGTCATAATTTGCTTCAAATATCTCATTGGTCTTCATATCCACGCCGGCAACTTTTCTGTTCTCCGGGCTCGGGAAATATTTCAGCACATCATCCAGCAATGTGTAAATACCCTGACAGAGCACGTTGGAGCCCATAGTAACGGGAACCACGCTGCCGTCCATCACGCTGACACGCAGAGCCGCACGGATCTCCGCCTCGGAGAAAGTCTCTCCGCCGAAATAACGCTCCATAAACTCTTCGGAAGTCTCCGCAACCGTCTCTAACAGCGTATCTCTGCACATCTGCAGGTTTTCTTTACTGTAATCCGGCACATCACAGGGAACGACTTCCTTGCCCTGCCATCTGTTGCCGGTCTCGGTGATCACATTGATATATCCCACAAACTTTTCGTTTTCCCTGATCGGAAGATGGAACGGCGCGATCTTTTTGCCGTAACGCTCGGTCAGATCTGCCACAACCTGACGGAAAGAAGCGTTGTCGATATCCATATCATCCACATAGATGATCCTGGGCAGATTATATTTTTCACACAGCTCCCATGCCTTCTCCGTACCGACTTCCACACCGGCTTTACCGGATACCACAATGACAGCGGCTCCCGCTGCGTTCATTGCCTCTTCCACTTCGCCCACAAAGTCAAAATATCCCGGCGTATCTAATACGTTGATCTTATAGCCTTCCCATTCCACCGGTATAAGGGTGGTATTAATGGAAATATTTCTTGCCTGTTCTTCTTTGCCGTAATCGCTGATTGTATTCTTATCGGATACCTTGCCCATTCTGGATGTAATCCCGGACAAATATGCCATCGCCTCTGCCAGAGATGTCTTTCCGCAGCCGCCATGCCCCAGTAATACAACATTTCTAATCTTGTCGGTCGTGTAAACTTTCATGTAAATTCCTCCAATGCTGGTAATTTTACAGGCATTATGCACAGAAAACTCTGATTTTAATATTTCCCGCAAAACACCCATAGGGATATTTTACTAAAGATTTAGAAATTTTACAATAGCGATTATTCATTTTCAACAGATTTTTTGAGAGATTATAGGTGGTCGCAAGGGGTGCAGGTAGAAAGTATTATTTTGTGAAGAACAGGCTAAGCATCCGGTTTGACATCTTTTCAGAAAAAAATTATAATAAAGCTGCTGCTTTTGAGGCTGCGTTATACGCGGCTGATAACTATTCAACATTCGGACAGGGATACATTATGAGAGATTTTGCGCATATGCATTATGGATTTATTGGTTTGGGACTGATCGGAGGTTCCATTGCGAGGGGACTTCGGGAGAAATATCCGGAGTGTATGATCACGGCTTATGATATGGAAGCGTCTTCTGTGGAGGCGGCAAAGAGAGACGGTGTGGTGAATATCTGCGCTTATGAGATTGACCGGGTTTTTTCGGCCTGCGGGCTGATTTTTCTTTGTGCCCCGGTTTCCTGTAATGCGGATAATCTCCTGCCGGTCCGGAACGTTATTGCGCCGGATGCACTGCTTACCGATGTGGGCAGCGTAAAGGGCGATATCCATGCCCATGTCAGAGCCGCCGGGCTGGAGCGGCAGTTTATCGGCGGGCATCCGATGACAGGGAGTGAGCGGACCGGGTATCTGAACTCTAAGGCAAGGCTTTTGGAAAATGCCTACTATATTTTAACGCCCGGGGAAGAGGTGGCGAAGGATAAAACCGATTTGATGGAAAAACTGGTACGGTCTCTGGGCGCAATCCCGCTGATCCTCTCAGCCCGGGAGCACGATTACGTGACGGCAGGCATCAGCCATCTTCCCCATGTGATCTCCGCCTCCCTTGTGAATCTGGTAAAGGAGAGAGATAATGCGGACGGCATTATGAAGCTGATCGCCGCAGGCGGGTTTAAGGATATCACCCGGATTTCCTCCTCCTCCCCCGTAATGTGGGAACATATCTGTATGACAAATACGGATAATATCCTGTCTCTTCTGGATGATTATATGGAAGCGCTGCGGGATATCCGTGACCGCATCAGCGCCAAGGACTCTCCCGCCACTTACGACTTTTTTGAATCCGCCCGCAGCTACCGGGAATCTTTCACGGATGTCTCAGGCGGACCTATCAAAAAGTCCTATGTTTTTTATGTGGATATCCCGGATGAACCCGGCGCTCTTGCCACGATTGTCACGCTGCTGGCTTTTCAGCAGATCAATCTGAAAAACATCGGCATCACCCACAACCGCGAAGTGGCGGAAGGCTCCCTCCTGATTGAAGTCTGGGAGGAGAAGGATATCAGCAGGGCAAAGGAAGTACTCTCTGCCAAAGGGTATATCGTCCGGATTAAGAAATAAGATGCGTTCCGTTTCTGCAAATATATTTATAAAATATACCTGTAAATCAAACATCAGAAAGGTAATATACCAATATGAAATTTCAAAAAGTATCCCGGCTCCGGGGAGAAATTACCGTTCCCGGAGACAAGTCCATCTCCCACCGCGCCGTGATGTTCGGCGCACTTTCAAAAGGAACAACAAAGATCACGGGCTTTTTGCGGGGCGCAGACTGTCTTTCCACCATCGCGTGTTTCAGGCAGCTCGGCATCACCGTTGAGGAGAGTGATGATACGATCCTGGTTCACGGAAAAGGACTGCACGGCTTACGTGAGCCCGCCGCCGTATTGGATACGGGCAACAGCGGCACCACCACAAGACTGATCTCCGGTATCCTGGCCGGACAGAACTTCAAATCCGTTTTAAACGGCGACGCCTCCATACAAAAGCGTCCCATGCGCCGTATTATGACACCCTTGTCACAAATGGGGGCTTCCATACGCAGTATGAAAGATAACGACTGTGCTCCTTTGGAGATCACCGGCAGTCCTCTTCATGGTATCTCCTACCCCTCTCCCGTGGCATCCGCCCAGGTAAAATCCGCAGTGCTGCTTGCCGGCCTTTACGCCGATGGCGAAACCAGCGTGAAAGAACCTGCCGTCAGCAGAAATCACACCGAACTGATGTTGAAAAGCTTCGGCGCGGATATCAGGACCGAAGGCCTCACTGCCACCATACGGCCGGAGCCCGTTCTCTGCGGCATGGATATCCTTATTCCCGGTGATATTTCCTCCGCCGCCTACTTTATCGCCGCGGGCTGTCTTGTACCGGATGCTGAAATACTGATCCGCAATGTGGGGATCAACCCTACCAGAGACGGCATCCTGCGGGTTGCAAAAGAAATGGGGGCGGACATTACCCTGCTGCATGAAAAAAATACCGGCGAACCGGTGGCTGATCTGCTTATAAAAAGCAGTCCGCTCCACGGCGTTACTATCGGCGGAGATATCATTCCCACTCTGATCGATGAACTGCCTATTATCGCCGTTATGGCTGCTTTCGCGGCGGGTACCACCATCATCCGGGATGCCGCGGAGCTGAAAGTCAAAGAATCCGACCGCATCGCCGTTATGACGGAAAATCTCTCAGCTATGGGGTGCGATATCACCGCAACGGATGACGGCATAATCATAAATGGCGGAAGGCCTCTGCACGGCGCTCTCATCGACGCTCACCTCGACCACCGTATCGCCATGAGTTTTGCCGTGGCGGCTCTGGCCGCAGAAGGTGAGACCGAAATAAAAGACGCTGACTGCGTTAAAATCAGCTATCCCGGTTTTTATCAGGATCTGGAAAAACTTTACGATATGTAAAAACAGCAAATGCCGGCAGTTTCCGCAATCCGCAGAACTGCCGGCATCAGTAATGTCCGTTATTATTTATTTTCCTGTTTCTCAAGTTCCGTATTTACAGTATCATAAATGCTGATGCGGGAAGCATCCATACCGGGCATACCGACAAAAGTAGAACCGTAATTGAAGATATCCCCTTTCTTTTCAATACGCACAATCTCGATAAAGGTGTGAAGCACTTCTTTCGTCCAGATCGTCAGATAAGCCTCATATACCGTGCCGATCGTCAGCGGCAGATCACAGTTAAAGCCGACTCCCGTCTTGCTCACATCCACAATATCAATGACTGTCTCATGCTGTACTTCCGGATCATTCAACGATTTTATGATAATCTTTGACTCCAGTTCCAGTCGTTTGTTTTTCCTACGTTCCTGCATCGCATTTACTCCTTCTTTACCTGCAATTATAAACTACTGATTTTATTATAGGCTTTCATGGCGTAAAAATCAAGTAACAAATAGCAAATGAAATACCGGAACATTTTGGTTGGTTACTTTCCCCCCGTGAAAAGTAACGCGATAAATCCTTGGGATTCCTTTTTCTCAAAATGCGTATGGAACACTTATAAACTTTGTGGTAAATAGCCTGGTGGGTGCTTTGCCACCGTAAAAAGAAAAGAAGAGGCCCCGAACTGTGCTGGAACACGGTCCGGGGCCTCGTCCTTTGTCCGGATGGACTTGCTATTTCCTTTTGCCTACTGGCATTATAGCATATGCCATTCTGATTTACAATATACTTCTTTTGATTCTTACGCTTCCCTTATTCACGTAACAAAGGTTCCATTTGGTGTCATTTGATAAACATCGCATCCCCAAAAGAGAAAAATCGATACCTCTCCCGCACCGCCTCCTCATACGCCGAAAGCACTCTCTCCCTGCCTGCCAGCGCCGACACAAGCATAATCAGCGTGGACTCCGGCAGGTGAAAGTTTGTCAAAAGACAATCCAGCACTTTGAACCGGTATCCGGGATAAATAAAGATCTCCGTATTGCCGCTGCAGGCGGTAAGGCGCCCGTTTTCATCGGCCGCGCTCTCCAGTGTCCTGGCGGAAGTTGTTCCCACACAGATCACCCGTCCGCCCTGTTCTTTCGTCCTGTTGATCTTTTCGGCTGCTTCCCCGGAAACCTCATAATACTCGGAATGCATATGGTGTTCCAGCACATTCTCCTCCTTTACCGGACGGAACGTGCCAAGTCCCACATGCAGCGTCACACAGGCGATCCGTACGCCCATTTTTTCAATTTCCTGCAAAAGTTCCGTGGTAAAATGCAGTCCCGCCGTGGGCGCCGCCGCAGAACCTTCATATTTTGCATAAACCGTCTGATAACGGTTCTTATCCTGCAGTTTATGCGTAATATAAGGCGGCAGAGGCATCTCCCCAAGCCGGTCCAGCACCTCCTCAAAGATGCCCTCGTATGTAAAGCGGACCAGCCGGTTTCCTTCTTCCACCACCTCCAGAACCTCCGCGCTCAAAAGTCCGCCGCCGAAAGAAAGCTTTGCCCCGGGGCGCATTTTCTTTCCCGGGCGTACCAATGTCTCCCAGACGTCCTTTTCCCGCCGTTTCAGAAGCAGAACCTCCACTGCGGCGCCGGTTTCCTCCTTGGTGCCAAGAAGCCTTGCCGGTATCACTTTTGTGTTATTGAGTACAAGACAATCTCCCGGCGCAAGATACCGTAAAATATCCCGGAACGCATGGTGCTTTGTCTCCCCGGTTTCCCTGTTTAATACAAGCAGCCGGGAAGACGCCCGGTCCGCAAGGGGATCCTGAGCGATCAGCTCCTGCGGCAGATCAAAATAAAAATCACTCTTTTTTAATTCTTCCATCTTTTAGAAATTCATCTCTCCCTGTAAAAATGCCACATACCCACGCATTGCCTCGTAAAGATCCGCTTTGCTGATCGCCTCCCAGGGAGCATGCATATTCAGCACCGGAACCCCGCTGTCGATCACGTTCATTCCATAAAGCGCCAGAATATAAGCGATCGTTCCGCCGCCGCCCAAATCCACTTTACCCAGTTCCGCAGTCTGGAAATTCACGTTCGCCTCGTCCAAAATACCGCGCAGATATGCGAGATACTCCGCATTGGCATCGTTGGAGCCGGATTTTCCTCTGGCGCCCGTAAACTTGTTAAACACCATACCGCCGCCCAGGAACGCCACATTTTTCTTATCAAAACTGGACGCATAGCCGGGATCAAAAGCGGAACTTACATCGGAAGAGAGCATACAGGAGTTGGAGAGACATCTCCGGTAAGCCAGTTCAGAATACTGCCCTGCAAGATTCATCACTTCCACCAGCGCATTCTCAAAGAATTTGGACTGCATACCGGTCGCCCCGACAGAACCGATCTCCTCTTTGTCCACCAGTATACAGCAGGTCGTTTTCTCCGACTCTTTCACTTCCAGCATTGCCTTCATGGAAGGATAAGCGCAGACTCTGTCATCATGCCCGTAAGCCAAAATCATGCTTCTGTCAAAACCGGCATCCCTTGCCTTCCCGGCAGGCACGATCTCCAACTCAGCCGAAATAAAATCCTCCTCTTCCATATCATACTGCTCTTTTAAAATCGCAAGAATGCCCTTTGTCACAGCATCCTTCGCTGCCTTTCCGGGGGCATCCGCCTTTTTGTCGTCCTCTTTTTCCTTCTCAATGACGATCGGACGATTTCCCACGATAATATCCAGCGCTTCGCCTTCGATCACCTTCGCCGCTTTCTTCTCAAGCTGCTCCGCCGCCAGATGGATCAGAAGATCGGAAACAAAAAATACCGGATCATCCTCATCCTCACCGATGCTCAACTCCACCGTTGTGCCGTCCTTTTTAATGACCACGCCGTGAATCGCCAGAGGCAGTGTCACCCACTGATATTTCTTCACACCTCCGTAATAATGGGTATCAAGATAGGCAAAGCCGCCGTCCTCATAGAGAGGATTCTGCTTTACATCCAGTCTCGGAGAATCGATATGCGCCCCCAGGATGTTCATGCCCGCCTCCATAGGGCATCTGCCGATCTGAAACATCGCGATAGACTTGTTCATGTGCACATGATACACCCTGTCGCCGGCTTTTAATACGCGGTTTTCGGCAATCGCCGCTTCCAGTTCCACATATCCTTCCTTCTCGATCTCCGATACGATCTCATCGATACATTCCCGCTCCGTCTTGCCGTGATCCAGAAATTCCTTGTACCCTTCGGCAAAAGCTTCCGCCTCTTTTACCTGTTTTTCATCGTACAACAGCCATGTGTTTTTGTGTTCCATTGTTTTTAATCCTCCTGCTCTGAATTATATTAAATGATAATAGTACTACCACCCGTATTTAAAATGCGGACGAATCCATATTCGGCGTATTCGATATTTTTATATACTGATAACTATACATCTCCTCAAACCCGGACCATCCGGGTTCAAATGTCACCGTCGCCACATTCTCATCCAATGTTATCACGCCGCTTATCTCGCTGCCATCCGGCGCCGTTGCCTTAAATTCCAGTCCTTTTTCCGTCAACGTACCAACTCCGTCGTTAAAAGAAGCCAGTTTGAATATTCTGACCAGAATCTGATAAGTTCCGTCTTCCTCTTTCCGGATTTCCAGACCAGGCTCTCCCGTATCGTAATCACCGTACTCGCCCTCATAGGGCTCCGCTTCCAATTCACATATTTCAATATTTTCCGAACTTACCACGGTATTTTCATCGGAACTCTCCGCCGTATTTCCCCCAAAGCTTTCCGACGAATTTAATGCCTCCTCATCCGCCACACCATCTTCCTGTGAAGCCACCGGTTTTACCGCGCCTTGATCCGGCAGTTCTATCGGTCCCGATTCCACGATTTGGATATCCTCCTTCGATCCCTCACCCACCCCGCAGGCAGAGAGCATAAATATCATAAAAACAAATAAGCCATACCGGAATATATTTTTCATACCGCATCCCATCCTTTCCGTACACCGTAAATTTTCCTGCATATTTTATGCACCACACAGTCATACTGTCCTTCAATATATGATAACTCTATATAGTATGGACAAATCTGCTCATATTTACCGCTCTTTTATCAAAAGCCTCCTGAAATCTTACGGTACATCATATCCGGGCAATACCAAAATAACTGTGTACGAAAAACGCTTTCCTAATCATAATACGATTATCAATAAAACGCAATCCCCATGTATCAACAAATCTGACAATTTGTAACAGTTCAGCCTTCGGCCTCCCTGTTACGGAATCTGTCCATTTCAAGTCGCCTTCGGCGAGGGGCAGATTCTTTTGGCTCAATTTACATGTTTTCACGAACTTTGCAGTAAATGCAAAGTCCTGGGCTGAACTGTTACGACAATTTGCATAATAATATCATCTTTATCTTTTCACAACAAAATAAGGGCGCGGACTATACTGTGATATGATAGACCGGCGCCCTTATTTTGCTTGCTATTTAATTACCGCTTGCCTGTTCTTTGGTTTTATCCATATCTGTCTGATTTACGCTTTCCCTTTTATCCTCCTTCAGCATTTTATATAATATCCGAAGCGTCAGGCCGCATACAAATATCATCGGCAGACCGGTAAGCACACTGGCGGTCTGCATTGTCTCCAACCCTCCGATCCTCGTCAGCGACAAAGCAAACAAAACAAATATCGCCGCCCAGGTCAGCCTGTTCCAGCGGGGCGGCTGTTCATTGCCGCCCAGATTCTTCGTCGTTGCCGATGCCAGAATATAGGCTGAGGAATCGATTGTTGTAGCCATAAATATAATGGTAAGTATTGTAAATATAATACCTGTCAGCATCGGAAACGGTAAGGTATCCAATATCGCGATCAGAGCAGCCTCTTTTCCCTGCCCGGAAAGGATAGACACCAAATCCGCTTTTCCGCTCAACTGAAGATCCAGAGCATAGCAGCCCAGTGTTGAAAAACTCAGCAGACATCCCAATGATCCGTACCCGATCATTCCCAAAATCACCTGCCGAATCGTTCTTCCTCTGGAAATTCTTGCCGTAAACAGCCCCATGATCGGTATATAGGAAAGCCACCAGCCCCAATAAAATACGGTCCAGTTCTGCGGGAATCCGGTCTTTCCAAAGGGATCGGTATTAAAACTCATATGGAAAAATTCGGTGATAAACAGACCGATACTGTTTATCTCCACATCCGCCACCCTGCTTATTCCTGTCATCACCATAACAAACACTATAAAAACCATAGCTATATAAATATTGATATTGCTGAGCACCTTAATCCCCTTATCAAGCCCTCTCCAGACACTTGTAGCAAAAATAGCAAACCACAGGATAAATACTGCCATCAGCAATAATCCGTTATTCGGAATATGGAACGTTCTGCTGATAATCTGGCACACAAGCGGTGCGGCAAGCCCCATGGAAGTCCCTATTCCTCCCAAAACGGCAAAGATTGTAAATACATCAATGGCTCCGGCAATAAATTTATTCCTGCCAAAACGGGATTCTTTGCACAGATCCCCCAGCCGTACGGAAGTTCCTTTTCTGACAAACAGATGATAGGCAATGGCGATCGTCGCCGGAGTATAAAAAAGCCAGGCACTTGGTCCCCAATGAAACTGTCCGTACATATGCGCAAATTCATAGGCTTCTGTTGACAAAGGTTCTATGCCAAAGGGTGTATCCGTCAGATAATATATCGGTTCAAGAAAGGAAAAGATCATCAGGGAACTGGCTATCCCCGTACAGAACATCATAGCCATCCAACTGAAATTATCATATTCCGGCTTCTCTCCGGGCTCACCCAGCACTGTCTTTCCATACCTGCCGCATGTCAGCCATACAAGAAAAACCACCAGTATAATATACGTGAGAATATACAAAAATCCCAGCTTATGTGTAAAAACAGACATCAGTTTATCAACTATGATCTTACTTTCCTCCGGAAGCAGTAAAAGCAATCCGACAATTACAATAATACATCCGGCAGAAAGAAAAAATACCGTTTTTTCAAGCCTGCCATTCTTTTCATTCTTCATCTGATCTCCTTTTTCCGTACTTCTGCCTATCGATAAGAGTTCTCCAATATTTCCATAACCCTTTCCTTAGAAAGCGGCTGTGGTTCTATCTCAAACAACTCTCCCTGATACTCCACCGCATTTGTACAAATTTTCTCCAGTTCCTCCCTTGTGATGCCATACTCAGACATACAAAGCCGTTCCACTCCGCATTCTTTTTCCAATTCATATAATATTGGAACCAGATCCTCCGCCGCTGCCTCCTGATTTCCGGAAAGCGCTTTTGCCATATCCGCATACCGTTCCGGTATTACGGTCTCAAAACTTTTAAAGTACTCGTTTGCTATCATAAGAAGTGCAGCCCCATGGGGAAGATTATCATGATATGCCCCCATAGCCTGCGCTATGGAATGATTCGACGTACAATTGGAAAGAGACTCTACAATACCGGAGAGTGAACTTGCCATGGCAACTGCTTCTCTCGCCTCAATATTCTTCCCGTTTTTGCACACTTCTACCAGATATTTTCCAAGCAGGGAAATGCTCTTTAACGCAAAAATATCGCTGATTGGTGTTGCAACCGTCGCAATATAACCTTCCATGGCGTGAAACAGCGCATCAAATCCCTGGAAAGCAGTCAACTTTTGGGGGACGGATAACATAAGTTCCGCATCCACAAAGGCATATGCCGCAAACAATTCCGGGGCTCCGAAACCAAGTTTCTCATTTGTCTCCTCCTTGGTAATCACCACCCAGGGATCGGCCTCCGTCCCTGTTCCTGCCGTTGTGGGTACCGCTATAACCGGCAAAGGCCGGTTTTTGATTTTTAAGCCTTTTCCGGAACCGGTCGCCACATAATCCCAGAAATCGCCCTCATTGACAGCAAGCAGCGCAATGGACTTAGCCGTATCAATACTGCTTCCACCGCCAAAGCCAAGCACCATATCACAGCCTTCCTCCCTGCAGATCCTTGCGGCTTCTTCCACCTGCTTTTTTCCGGGATTCGGGTGTACACCATTATAAAAAACGCTTTCGGCCCCTCCCTTTTTCAGCAGTCCTTCAAGCCGGCGAAGATGGCCTGCTTCCACAATCCATTGATCAGATGTGGTTATGATCATCGCCTTTTTTCCCGGAAGTTTTATTTCTCCGAGTTTATCCAGACATCCTCTTCCGAAAAATATTTTTGTAGGTATGTAAAATTCATGTTTCATTTCCTTTTTCTTCTCCTTAACCTCTCTCCGGTTTTATTTTCAGATTCTGTCCACGGAGCCGCACATATCCATCAGCTTCATGATCTCTTCCGCCAGCGCTTCCGTAGCCCTTCCCATGCATTCTTCCATTGTGAGATCAATGTTCTTTCTGACGCACCCCATATAACAATGATAGAGCTGTGTATAATAATTGACTTTACTGATTCCCATTGTTACGGCTTTTCTGATATCCTCCTCCGGTATTCCGGAAGCTCCGTGGAGTACCAAGGGTACGCCGCAGGATTCACGCAGTTTCTGCAAAAGTGCAAAATCAAGCTCCGGAGCCTGTTTTATAACTCCATGACATCCATGAATATTTCCAATGGACACCGCGATGGCATCAGCCCCCGTCTTTGCCAGGAAATCCGCGAGCTGTTCGGGATCGCTTTTTATGATACCGTTCTCTTTGTTCGTTCCCTTTCCCTCTTCACCGCCTACCCGTCCCACTTCCGCCTCCACGCACCGATGCGGTCCTGCGACATCTTTCAGCCTTTTTGTCACCCTCACATTTTCCTCATAGCTTCCGCCGGAACCGTCATACATAATTGATAAAAATCCGCCTTCCAAAGCCATCATACATTCTTCCTGCGTCATACCGTGATCCAGATGAATACAATAGGGAATATCCTGATACCGTTTTCCGATGGTTCTGACAATTCCGGCCAGATCCCCCGCCGTGATCAGCTGCGGATTCATTTCCGAGTATGCGGATTGTATAATAACCGGCGATCCCGCTTTTTCCGCGGCGATAAAACATGCCAGGACAGATTCCATATTGCTGACGCAAATTGCCGGTATTGCATAGTTTCCTCTATATGCTCTAAGGAGCAGATCTGACATTACATATTCCATATTTTTTTCACCGTATCCTTTTCCTATTTTCTCAAAACCGGAAATGCCGTTGCATCCGTAGGCAGAAGCCAGGTTTCTTTCATTTCATCACTAGCCATCCTGCATACATCCAATACAATACCGGAACTCTCCTGAATCGTAGACAAGGTTCCTACGATCGGCTTAAATACTTTAAATCCCTTCTCCTCCAGAATATTCCAGACATCATTGTAGAAAATCAGCAGTTCCATCATAGTCGTCCCGCCGGTACCGTTTACAATAAAACTCAGTTCATCTCCGGGTACAAAAGGCTTGTCTTTGATAATCATCTCCAGCACATGTTCCGCCAGTTTTCTTGCACTGCACATGGGAATATTCTCAGCCCCCGCTTCTCCGTGCCCACCGGCGCCAAGCGTCAGTTCATCGTCCGAAAGCTCATACATCAGATCTCCTGTGGAAGGCGACGTACCTGGCCGGATTCCAATCGTGATGGCGCGTACATTGTCGATCACAAAATCGCCGAATTTCACAATTTCTTCCAAAGTATGTCCAAGCCCTGCATATCCGCATATCATTTTCGTCTCAAAAAGCGCCACACCCATACGGCGATCCATGCGGCGTCCCGTATAAGGATCTGCCACATTTGTCCCACCAAGCAGAATCCCTTTCGCATTGATATAATCATCCTCACACATCTCCAGTGCCATCTTTGCATTTAATACATCTCCGGCACAGTTGCTGATCAGTATAAGAGCCCCCGCTCCGCTGTCTGCGGCTTTCAGCGCCTCATAAATAGGCTGCGGTCCCGGCGCCGCGAAAAGTCCTCCTATCGCCTGGGCATCCATATAGTTTTTCCCCATATAACCGATGGCATCCGGTTCATGTCCTGCTCCGTATCCCATAACAATACCTACTTTTCCCGCATCCAGTTCATTTCTGACAAGTACCTGGGTTCCCGGAATCTGATGAATCCTGTCCTGCTGAAATCTGCAGTATCCCGCGATTGTCTCTTTTACAATATTTTCCTGCTCATTCATGATCTTTTTTGCTTTGTTATTCATTGTCCATCCTCCTGCTAAGATTCGTTTACAAATTCACAGATACATTTCAGCATAATATAAAGAGAGGTAGCTCCTGCATCCTGATGCCCCACGGATTTTTCACGAAGGAAGTGAGACCGTCCCATCTTTGCCTGCATATGCACCGTGCGCTCAACGCCTGCCCTGGCCGCAAGTTGTACCGCATCGGCAATCTCCTCAAAAGATTTCTCCCGCTCTTTCTCTGCTGCCTCCGCTGCCGGAACAAGCGCATCTACCAATGTTTTATCTCCCGGAACGGCTCCGCCCAGATCCATGACTTTATCTGCTGCCTTCCTTAACCCCGCCGCATATTCATCAGCTCCGATTTCTCCGCTTGCTTTCGCGCTTCTGCCAAGCTCCATGACCACCGTGGAAAAAATCGGTCCGATCGCACCTCCTATCGTTGCCAGCATCGCTCTCCCATAGGTCTTAAAATATTCAAATACGGAAAGTTCATCTGCCATCTTGCATATGGCTTCATAGCCTGCCTTTGTTCCACGTGCCATACTTTCACCATGGTCACCATCTCCTATTGCACGATCATATCCGCAGAGTTCTTCCCTGTGCTCTTCAAAGGTGTCGGTAATCGCTTTTAACAATTCTTTTACATTTTTTTGTGTAATATTCACTGTTTCCCTCCTGTCCGGCAATTTGCCCCTTAACGAAACCATTTATACTTTTTTCACATTTTATTTAACTGCCATGTAAGTCTATGGATTTATATGGTATAATATCGAAAGATATGATACCAAAAGATGTAAAACTTTCTGCCAGGAGAATCATCATGGACAACCTTAACGATACTTTTACGATTGGCCAGTTTGCCAGCTTCAATCATATATCCGAACAGACGCTTCGATATTACGATAAAATCGGTCTGCTCCGGCCTGCGTCACAAAATAATCAGACCGGCTACCGTTATTACAATATCACCCAGTGTGTCACCTTAGACATTATCAGTCATATGAAATCCCTTGGTATCCCTCTGAAAGATATCAAGTCCTATCTGGATTCAAACGACAGGCAATGGCTTCTGCAGACATTGACCGAAAAACGGAACCATATATCTCAGCAGATCAAATTGCTTATGGATACACAGGCCGTTATCGACCGCAAGCTGTTAGATTATCAAAATCATGCCATTCTTCCCAAAGCCGGCATCCCATTTATAGAAGCAATTGGAAAAAGAACCGTTTTCAGATACAATACATCCATAAACTATTATTATAATGAGAATTCCGTGGCAAATTATGAATATATGCTTCATGTATTTAAAAACAGGCTTCGGGAACAGAATGTGCCTGATGTATATTTTTATAATGTCAGCAGTATTATGAGCAAGGATAATCTTCTTACCCGCAATTTTTTCACAACGGATCTGTTTGTTTTCGTAAACGAAAGTGACAGAGATCGTTTTATAGCCTGCGATACCATTGCCGCCAATACCTATCTGTGCATGGTGTGCGACGATTCCAAAAATGAAACTGCTTTGATAAACCGTCTGTTGCATGAAATTGATATAAATGGTTATACCATATGCGGCGATTATATTTGTGAAGTCGTGAGCGAATTTCTATCGACCAGAGATGACAGCCGAAGCATGATACTCAAGCTTCAGATTCCCATCTCTTTTCAATAATCGACATCCAAACAGCCGCTTTATGCCTTTTGACTCTTTTTTAGTCTGAAAATAAGTGCCAGCCCGCTGCCTGCCATTAACGCACAGCCGAAAATAGCAAGATACCAGATACGGTTATAGGCAATCTGCGGAGCAAGGTTTTCCTGCCAGGAACCAATCACCGTATAAATCCATGTATCGGAAGAATAGCCGATCAGTGATACCACACCGGTCATAGTCCCAAAGATCTTCGGATCAACCCCTGTCTCCCCCGTGCAGGCAAAATTATTGGATTTGCCAAGAAGGGCAAACAGACTCAGAATAATAGCCACTCCCATCAGTAAGGGAAGTACGGCAGGATTTGCCGGCATAAGCATCGTGGCAACAAGTCCGGCAACACTTAAAAAGCCTGATACGATGCAAAGCCTTGTCGGTGAACTCTTCAAAATAGCCGTAGACATCAATACCACGGAAAGCGGTCCTGCAACGATCTTCATAACCTGATTACGGATAATTGAAAAATAGGAAGCCGTCGTCATATCCATCCCGTACATATCACACAGGAAGGACTGGGTATACGTCAGACAGGAATACACGATATAGGAGCCCAATACGATAAAGGCAGCGATGTATGTCATCGGATTTCTCAATACCTGTCCCAGTACGCCCCGGTTTTCCTTTTTCTTTTGTTCCTTTTCCGCAGCGGTCAATGTTGCCTTTTCCGTAACCGCTTTATCTTCGTAAAGGGTTCTGGCGGGAATAAACAAATAGGATGCAACAGCAATCACGATTCCCCAGACAGCATAGACGATCCATACGATCCTTAAACTGTTGGGATTTGTATCCGCACCAATCTTACTGAAAACAAAGGTGGCGGTAAACGTAGTGATAAATGCACCTACTCCCTCAAAAGAACTGACCATGGGAAGTATTTTACCCTGTTCCTTCTGCGTCCCCAGCAGTGCGGCAACTTTGGCAACAGGACTCCAAAGCAGAGCTATTGTTGTGATTACCCATAAAAATTCCACCGAAAGGGCTACCCAGAACGGCGGATAAAGTGCCATAATGCCACATCCGAAAGATGTTGCCAGCAAAGAAGTAACGATCAGGCTCCGACATGAAAAACGGTCCGCGCTTACACCCCCTATCACATAAAATACCAGAGCTGCCGTTCCATATACGCTGAGCATCAATCCAAGCTGCACATCCGTATATCCGCACAGATCCACTAACTGCTCATGAAATGTATACCGAATATACGGCGGCTCATAGGAAAATCCCCATGTAAGCCCCAGAATCGCTACGATCAACCAACGGTTGATTTTTATTTTAGCTGATGTTAAATCCATATACTTTTCTCCTCTCCTTTTCACTATACATTGTATACGATCTCCCGCTCACTAAAAGACCGCGCTTTGTATGTTTTCATGATACTCTTTGTAGCAGCTATAAAGTCAATCCGAAAAGGAGACTTTTTTTCTTGTCAATATACACAAGAATTGTAAGTTTGTTTTATGATAATTTCCTAACAGCCTCTCTGGCAATTGATAACCGCTCCCGCAGCCTGAAATGAAATCATGCCTTTTTACTCTCTCTGGTTTTATTTTGTTCCCGAAATGAAATTTTTTTCAGCACAAATGAACCTTATAGTAACTATAAAGTTTAAAAATACGAAATGGGCGCAAAGTCGTAAAACTTTGCGCCCACACTCTCCACTATTATGCTAAAAACAAATCCAACCTACTGCCTCAGTTCAATTCCCAGTGACTGCAGACCGTTCAGAATCTTCTTCATCGCCGCAGAAATATCATTTTCCTCCAGCGTCCGGTCTTTCGCCCGGAATGTAATATTATAGGCCACGGACTTGAATCCCTCCTGAATCTGGCTTCCCTCATAAATATCAAACAGCTTGTAGGACTCCAGTATCTTACCGCCCCTCTGGGCAAGCATCTTCTCGATCTGTCCCACGCGGATATCCCTGGGTACGACCATACTGATATCCCGCATCACTGCCGGAAACTTCGCGATTCCCTCATACTTTCTGTCGAAGGTGGCAAGCGGCACGATCTCAGGCATATCCAGTACCGCAACATACGCCCTTGTCTTCATATCATAATTCTCACAGACTTCCGGATGGACTTCCCCCAGACAGCCGAGTACCTTTTCACCGTAACGGATCAGCGCCTGTCTGCCGGGATGCAAAAAACTCTTGCCGGCTTCCGGATCATATTCCGGTTTTTCGTCAAGTCCCACGCTCTCCAAAAACGCCTCGATCACACCTTTCATCGTGAAGAAATCACCCTCACCGTAAAAGCCCAGCGTGAACTGCATTCTCTCCTCAGGGAGTTCTTCAAGAGGCAGACTCTTCGGCAGATAAATATTCCCCAGTTCATACAGCCGGCACACTTTGTTCCTTCTGTTGAAATTGGTGGAAAGGCTGGTCAGCATACCGTTTAAGGAAATCGTCCGCATAATGGAAAAATCCTCACCCAGCGGATTGGAAATCTCAATCGCTTTCCGAAGCCCGGAATCCTCCGGCAGCAGCAGCTTGTCAAACACCTTCGGGCTCTCGAAGGAATAACACATTCCCTGGGAGAAACCGCAGTATTCCGCAATATCCCGTGCCTTCTGCTCTATGCGCATTTTGAACTGCAGCTTGCCCGCCGTGGCGGAACCGCTGGGCAGTGTGGTGGGAATCTTGTCATACCCGTAGAATCTTGCCACCTCTTCCGCAATGTCCGCAAAAGATAACAGATCCTGCCGGAAAGAAGGACATACCACTTCATTTGTCTCCTCATCATAATCCAGTTCGATCGCCCTGAAGTAAGCAAGCATATCCTCTTTCGGTATTTCCGTTCCCAGAAATTCATTGATCTTCTCCGGCTCAAAGGCAATCCTTACGGGCTCTTTCAGCGGTGCATGGACATCCGCCACTCCCGCAACAACCCTGCCGCAGCCCAGCTCCTCGATCAACTGACACGCCCTGTCGATAGCAGCCTTTGCATTGTAGGGATCAAGCCCTTTTTCAAACTTACCGGATGCATCCGTGCGCAGTCCGATTCTCTTGGCGGATTTCCTGATATTGGCGCCGTTAAAAGTTGCCGCCTCAAACAATACCGTCTTTACTTCATCGGTGATCATGGAATTTTCACCGCCCATGATCCCGGCAATACCTACCTCTTTCTCGCCGTCGCAGATCATCAGCACTTCACTGTCCAGTTTCCGTTCCTGGCCGTCCAGGGTGGTAAACACATCCCCGTCCTTCGCCCGGCGCACAATAATCCGATGCCCCGCGATGGTATCCAGATCATAGGCATGCATGGGCTGGCCATATTCTTCCATCACATAGTTTGTGATATCCACCAGATTGTTGATAGGCCTGATACCGCTTGCGGCAAGCCTCCTCTGCATCCATTTCGGAGAGGGAGCGATTTTGATATCCGTACACACTCTTGCACAATATCTGGTGCACAGATCCTTATCCTGCACCTCTACTTTGATATAATCATTTACATCCCCCGCCTCATTCCGAATCTTCACGTCAGGTCCATGGAAGGGCTTGCGGAAGGTTGCCGCAGCTTCCCTTGCGATGCCGATTATGCTGTAGCAGTCCACTCTGTTGGACGTGATCTCGTACTCAAACACCGTGTCACGAAGCCCCAGCGCGTCAATCGCGTCATCTCCGGCTTTCACGGAATCATCGAAGATATAGATGCCGTACTCCGGCGCCTCGGGATAAAAATTTCTGTCAGAACCCAGTTCCTCTATGGAACACATCATGCCCTCGGAGGGAACACCCCGAAGCTTTCCCGCCTTGATCACAATACCGTCTTCCGGAAGCGGTCCGCCGTCATGGCCTCCGGCCACCTTTCCGCCGTCCAATACTACGGGTACTTTGTCCCCTTCTTTCACATTGGGCGCTCCCGTTACGATCTGAATCGTTTTACCGCCGATATCCACCTGGCAGACGATCAGTTTATCCGCATCGGGATGGGCGTCGATCTTTGTGATCTCCCCCACCACGATCTTCTCCAGATTTTTGTCCAGTCTTTCATATCCCTCGCATTTTGTGCCGGACAAGGTCATCGCATCGCAGAATTCCTGATCCGTGCATGCGAGATCCGGTACATACGCCTTGATCCATGATAATGCCGTATTCATCTTATCTATCTCCTATTCTGATATATTGTTTTTTCTTTGATTCTGTTTTTATTCGCCCCTCAGAGAGGTGTACCACTATCCCCGGGACTCCTCTTGCTCTGCTTTTTACTTTCGGGTTCTATTTACTGGTGCTATTCTTTGTTGAAAGATACTTGAGCAATGTTGTTATGGCTCCAAGGGCAAAAACTAAAACAACTCCTATTTTCAATACCTCCCAAAACACAAGGACACTTTCCGCATCATCGGAAACATATTTGAGATACAAATATCCCTCCAAATAAAGCCCCAAAACTGTAGAAACCAGCAAATGAAATTCCAACATAAGAACTGTCTGCCATTTTTTACTTTCGCTATAGTTAAACCAGGATAACAGTAACTGTATTACCGGTAAAATAAGATCCAGCACAGCACCGCCCCTGAACCCCGCAACACAGATGACTAAAATGGAATAGTTCCATAAAATATTGATGATCATTTTCCTTTTTGTTTTTCTTATGAAGCGTTAAAACTGCTTCAAAAACCTCACATCATTTTCGTATAACAGACGCATGTCGTCAATCTCATATTTCAGCAGAGAGATGCGCTCCAATCCCATACCGAAGGCAAAGCCTGAATATTCTTCCGGATCGATGCCGCTCATACGAAGCACCTTCGGATGAACCATGCCGCAGCCCAAAATCTCGATCCAGCCCTCGCCCTTACAGAACCGGCAGCCCTTGCCGCCGCACTTGAAGCAGCTCACATCCATCTCCGCGGAAGGCTCCGTGAACGGGAAATGATGGGGGCGGAATTTTACCTTTGTCTCCGGTCCGTACAGTTCCCTCGCAAACTCCTGCAGGGTTCCTTTCAGGTCCGCGAAGGTAATGCCTTTGTCGATGACCATGCCTTCGATCTGATGGAAGGACGGAGAATGGGTGGCATCCACCTCATCGGAACGGAACACCCTGCCCGGCGCCAGCATACGGATGGGCGGCTTTTTCTGCTCCATTGTACGAACCTGTACCGGGGAAGTCTGTGTCCGCAGAAGAATATCTCCGTTGATATAAAAAGTATCCTGTTCATCTTTAGCCGGATGATCCGCCGGAATGTTCAGCGCTTCAAAATTATAATAGTCTTTTTCAATCTCAGGGCCTTCCACAACCTCATAACCCATGCCAATGAAAATGCGCTCCACTTCCTCCAACACAATAAAGTTCGGATGTCTGTGCCCCATTTCGTTCTTTTTTGCCGGCAGCGTCACATCGATCACTTCCGCCTTCATTGCCGCTTCCCTTAAGGCACGTTCCACTTTCTTTTTCGCCTTATCCAGCGCCGCTTCGATCTCGGCGCGGGTATCGTTCACCAACTGCCCGACTTTCGGCCTGTCCTCAGGCGCCACATCCTTCATGCCTTTTAATACTGCGGTCAGTTCTCCCTTCTTGCCGAGCATACTGACACGAACGTCATTTAATTTGTCCAGTGCGGCGGCCGCCTCTCCGCTTTCCATCAGCGCAATCTGCTCTAACGCTTTTGCCCGTATCTGTTCCAGTTTTTCTTTCATTTCATGCTTCCTTTCCTTACATTTTTTTCCTCATTTCTGCGTTGTTTTGGCTCAGTTGAGCCTGCGCATAAACGAGTTTGTGACAAGCAATGCGCAGACACAAATCTCGCGATCTTCCTCCATGTACTTCCGCCCATTGCCGAAGAACAAAAAACCCCTGCATGAACATTCCGTATCCGAAATATCCATGCAAGGGACGAAATTCTTTCCGCGGTACCACCCTGCTTCCTGCCGAAACCGGCAGACTCTCGATCGGCGTAACGTGCCTTTTCCCGTTTTTCACTACTCATGATTTATCATCATTTTCCCGAAAACCGCTCAGGTGTGAAGTTAAAGCTTCGTCGGAACCCGAAAAGGCTTTCAGCCGATGACCTTTTCTCTCTGCTGGGAATAACTGGCTCTTTTGCACCGTCACAGCGTTTAAACTATTCTACATTCTAGTAACTTTTCCGCAGGCTGTCAAGTATTTTATTATTGTATCAATCATAATATCCTGCTTTATTTTCCCTTTTTCTTATACGGATGCCTTCCAATCCTTCCCACAAGTACTTTTTCACCGCTTCCAATCACTTCATCACACCAATAAAAATAAATTCTCAGATTTGATCCCCCATGAAGCAGTTTTAAATGAGGGGAACACTCCACATCTTTCGTCTTTGCTGCCGACTTTCCTTCCATCTGTTCACTGTATGTAAAAGAAAAAATTAATTCCTTACCATGCTTTGGATCAGGTGCGCAATCACGATGCAATAATGTGGATAAAATATGCATTGCCTCTTCCAGATTATCAGAATACTCTCTGTATAACTCCACCGCTTTATCATTTAAAATGCCCAAAGCTTTTGTAATTTCTTTTGTTCTTTCAGAAAAATCAGCAATATGTTTCATTTCAGCCAAAATTCCCACTGCAAAACAACTGTTTGTAAAACATGACTGCATAAATGCTTCATACTCTTTCACATTTCTAATAGAACTGAGGATTTCCCGCCGTCTTTCAACATACCCCTCCACATCAGAAACACATAAAGGAAATTCCCCAAGCGCAACACTGATTTTTTTCATATCGGAACTTTCTGCAACAGCTAAATCCCTGTCTGAGGCTGTCATTTCTTTCTTGCTTATCGCCTCCAACAGCCTGCGTCTGTCTTCCTCACTGCCATCACCGCTGCCATAGAGCCATTCCATAAATGTGATTCCCTCCTGAACATAAGTCTCCCACAATGTATCCTGATATTCCAAAGGCTCTTTTACGGCTTCATTTTGACAATATGCAGTGATATTCATCAGTTCCCCGATTTCATCTCTGCGTACGGCCATACTCTCTTTTTTCTTTGTATACGCAAAGCTTTCATCTATCAGTAAGTTAACGACCTGCATGCTTTCTCCTTAATTCAAATAAATCCCGCAAATCCTGACCTTTCTGATCAAAAAATCCTTTTGGCCATTCGGAAAGCTCTCCATTTTTATCCACATCTATTTTACTTACCCGAATACCTTCTGTCTCCCTTGCAAAAAAATATACCAGAATGTCATCCGTCTGCTCCATCCGTGCCGCCTGAATCCTGGCACCATCTATGATATGCTCGCTATGTGTCTCCGCAATAACCTGTACACCGGCATCTGCAAGGCATTCCAGAAACTTTCCCATTCTGCTCTGAGCCGCAGGATGCAGATGTGCCTCAGGATTCTCAATCAAAAGAGAGGCATTTTGCAGAGAAGCACACCATAACCCCGCTGTAACAACAGATAAAATATAACTGATTCCGAAACCTGTCATAGTCGGCAGCACCGGCTCTTCCGCTATCTCATTTCCATATCTGATATCCGTAATGGCTTTCACATAATCAGTACTGATTGAAAAATTAATATCCCCTAAAATTGCATTCATCCAATTTTCCACCTGAATCGAAAATTTTGAATTTTCACCTGAAAGCGCAAGACAATTTGGTACTTTCCTTCTCTGCATATCAGCCCTGTCAATTAAAAATGCCGCGTTGGCGCCATTACTTAAAATTTCTTCATCCGTTCCTGCCGGATAAGATATTCTTGGTCCCATCCGTTCCGCATTCAAATAAAACAGCTGACTCTCCTGCGGATTCCCGGACTGACCATAAGATAATTTCAGAGATACAAGTCTGTCTATCCGGTAAACAAATGTTGCCTCTTTCTCATCCCACTGTATATGAAACTGAAAATCTCCCTCCGAAGATTCCGTACGGTTCTGTGAAATAAGCGCCTTCGGCCCCCCAACTGCCACCCCCAGCGCCTCCGAGGCATCCACCGAATCACTTTTTTCACGTATTGTTGCATCCGCAAGCAACAAAGCCTGAATAACGGTAGACTTTCCTGCCGCGTTTCCCCCTGCCAGAATCGTCAGTTTTGACAACGGCAGCCGCAAATAGTCAAAACATTTAAAATTCTTTACTTCGATAGAACTTATCATTACATTTCTCCCATAATCTCTGAAATAACTCTTATCGACAATACTATATTTTTTCTTGTTCCGGTAGAAGAAGTAATTGCACTGTAAAATTCAGCATCTTTCATCAACCGTTCTTTATATGCCAATCGAATTCTCCGTACATTTTTTTGCAGAATATTCTCATCGGGTTCGGTGTTTGTGAGCACCACTGCCCAACCGGTAAACAAGGACTTATTTATCTTATTGTTGTCTGTTTTACTAAAAGAATACTCCCCGAGTATCTTATAACATTTTTTCATAACCCTGCGAAACATTTCTAACAATGCTTCAAGTTTTTCCTCCGACATTCCATTCAGATTTATGATCATCTGATCCATCATTTTTAATAATCCATGATATTGGCCAAAATCCTGTTGATTCCAGTCATAGGCTGACAAAATCGTCAAATATCGCAGACAAAGTTCCTGTGCCCCCATACGGATATCTTTCACTCTATTGCCGGTAGCTGTCTGAAATTCTTCACATCCTGCCATATTTTGCAGAAGCATTCTTACTTTGGGTGCCGCCATGATATTTCTGATCTCCTGAAAATTAAGCGGCAAACCTCCTGTATTAACTCTTCTAAATACATCAAATTTAACCATCTGCGGACATTTTTCATCCAATATATTTACCGTCAGTTCCGTATCCTCTATTCTTCTACGGAGTTTCGCCTCCAAATCCCGAAAATATTTCTTTTCACAATTTACTAAATACTGCATTTTTCTGAGTGGAAATTCATTATTTAAAAATGAATGGATCGTTGAAAGGCGCTGCATACCATCGATCACATTTTTATTCCCCTCGTTATCCTCATCCAAATAAAAAGCCGGTATGGGAATCCGAAGCAAAAGCGATTCTACCAGCGCACTTTTTCTCACTTCATCCCATACCAGATTTCTTTGATATTCCGGGGATAAATTCAGTCTTGCCCCTTCTTCTGCTAAAATCCAGTGCTCTATCTGAAATACGGTTATCGTCTTTTGCGCAACACGAATATTCTGCACATCATACGGTTCGTCAGCTTCTGAAACACCATTGGTAATGTCAGCTTCAATACCATTATATTCCAACTCATTTTTTTCGGTTAATTCAAGATATTCCAAAAATTCAGATTTCCGTATTCCCATTATCTTTCAATCCTTTTTTCATATTCAGCTGTCCGTTTCAATTGATACAATACTTACGTAAGAAGTATATCATATATTTTCCTGCTTTTACAACTGCTCCGATAAAATTCACAGCTTACCGGTAAAATCATATCATAAAACAAGCACCGGAAAATCGGTGCTTGTTTTACAGTAAACGATATACATCATCTCCCATCAGAACTCCGCATGTTTCACTTCCATATCCTCCGACTCCACCGCGCCATTCATGAGATCTTCCATCGCTTTTTCCGTGATCTCATTGGAGGTATCCGTAATGATTCCAAGGAGCCTCTGGTTATAGCGTGAAAACTGCACGATTGCCATTCTTCCGCTGCTCCCTGTCACTTCCACCGTTATATCCGGGTTATTGCTGCCGTATCCCTGGGAACCATATTTTACATCCGCCACCGGTCCGCCCACCAGATTGCAGCGCTCCGCCAGTTTCTTTGCCGCCTCCGCATAAACGCCGTAATTTGTCTCAAGCGAAACATCATACCCTAAAGGCACATCCACGTCAAGCGTCTCCGTACACCCGAGCATAAAGAGCTCGCCTGTCACCGCGTCGATAAAAAAGCTCCAGGTATCCTCATCTGTCAGGACCTCTTCCCCAAACCGCACATCCCCGCTCCAGAAAGCCCGGGGGAACGTGATGGTCCCGCTGTCGTACATCATATAGACATTGATATCTTCCTCATCAAATTCCATGATATCTTCCAGATACTTCATGCCCAGGGCTGCCGCCTCCTCCATAGTCAGATCGATGGAAGTCGGCTGTTCCTGATTTAATTTACTCATGCTGACATGATAGTCCGCCATGTCGGCGGTTTTGTTATCCGTACCGCTTAGGGTTTCTCCACCCGCCTTACCGGCATCCCCATTTACTTCTTTTGTCACCGCTTCCTCTCTCTCAGGTATTTCCGGGACCGAAGCCACCGCCGGAACATGATAGCTGGTGGGCACTTTTTCCATCTCATTCAGGCCCGCATGAGTGGTCATTTCCGCCATAAACCCAAAGAGCCCCGCACTGATTCCGCTGGCTACAAGGAGCGCCGCCACTATCACCGGAAATCTCCTGCCGTTTCTTTTTGCCGTTCTTTTTTTGTCTGCCATTGTTTTCTCCTCCATTTCGTATTCGTTTGTTACAATAACAGAATAATGGAAGAATATTTCAGAAAAATATACATCCTGTTATGAAGTTGTAAAAACTCTTTTATTCCCGAACTCACAGCGGCAGTAAAATCTGCGCCGTTGTCCCTCTCCCGGGTTCCGAGATAAATTCCAGTTTTCCGTGATGGAGCTGCACGATCCGTTCACAGATGGAAAGCCCCAGTCCTGCCCCGCCTGCCGCTCTGCTTCTTGACTTGTCCACCCGGTAAAAAGCTTCTTTGATATGGGCGATCTGTTCCGTTGTCATCCCGATTCCCTGATCCGCCACCTCCAGCAGTATCCAATCTTTTTTCACCTCCGCACGAAGAGAAATCTCCGAACCCTCAGGACTTGCCTTCAGCGCATTGTCGATCAGATTATTCAAAAGCGTGATCAGAAGTTCCATATTCCCCGTAATATGCTCTTCCTTGCAGGCAAAAGACAGGGATATCCTCTTTTTTTCCGCTTTCACCTGCATAATCCCACAGACTTTCCGAAACAGTTCCGCCAGATAGCAGGTTTCCGTTTCAATCTCCCGCAGCGCCGCCAGATCCAGAAGCTGATATGCCATATTCTGGAGCCTTCTGCACTCGGAAAGAATAAACTCCGTACATTCAAAACGCTCCTTTTCCGTCACGGGCGCCCTCTGGAGATATTCCGCATAGCCGTAGATCGCCGTCAGCGGCGTCCTCAGTTCATGGGCAAAATTGTCCACAAACTGCTGCTTCCGGTCCGCCGTCTCCTGCAAAAGGTTTATATGGGCTTCCACCTGTCCTGCCATCCGGTTAAAATGATCCGCCATCACCGCGATCTCATCCTTTCCCTTAACATGCAGGCGCGCATGATAATCTCCCTCTGCGATCACACGGGACGCCGCCGAAATCTCCCGCAGCGGCCTGAACAGAATATCCAGAAATTTGACCAGAAACAGTGCCAGCAGAAAAGTCACCGCCATGCTCACCATAAAAAGCATGTTCTTCATTCCTCTCCAGGATTCCAGCGTATCGGAAAGCCCGCTGCAATACCAGAGCCCGTACTCCTGAAAGGGAGCCGGAAAACGGCCATAGACGCACAACTGCCACACCGGCTCCCTCCGGATAAAAACCACCCGCTCGGACTGGTTTATCTCCGCAAAAAAACTGCCGGGCTCCTCCGTTTGCACCCCCGACTCCCAGATCCATTCCTCCCTGCAGGAGATGGCAAACTCGTTGTCCCTGTTCTGGGCATAACGCGAATAGTTCCTCATCATTTCCCCCATGGACGCCTTTACATCCCCGCCGCGGTTCTTCACGGCCTGCATATCCCCGAGGAGACCTGAGGAAATCACATAATGCTCCGCCAGAACCTTCTCCTTTTCCGCCTTTATCTGCTCCCGCAGCGTGATCAGCGAAACAATCAGCATACTGGAATTGAGAAAGATAATAAAAAGCAGCAATGTGACAAGAAAAGTCTTCTTTTTCATACGGGCGCCTCCAGACGATAGCCCAGCTTATATACCGTGACGATCCGCTCCTCCAGGCCGAGTTTGGCGCGGAGCCTCTGGATATGCACATCCACCGTGCGGGTGCCGCCCCCGAAGTCATATCCCCAGACCAGATCCAGAAGCTTTTCTCTTGAAAGTGCTATATTGCGGTTCTTTACCAGTGTCTCAAACAGTTCGTACTCCTTCGGCGTACAGTCCACCGGCTTTTCATCTACAAAAATCAGCCTTCTCTCAAAATCCAGCCTCACATGATCCAGTTCAAAATACTCTTCCGACTTCTTTGTCCGCCTGAGCACCGCTTCCACCCTTGCCGCAAGTTCCAGCATCTGGAAGGGCTTGGTGATATAATCGTCCGCCCCCCTGCTCAGCCCCCGCAGCTTATCCGAGAGGCCGCTCTTAGCCGTCAGAAAGATAACGGGAATCCCGTGAACCTGATCAAACACCTCATAGCCGTCCGCCCCCGGCAGCATAATATCCAGTATGACCAGATCAAAATTTTTCCGCCCCAGAAATGTTATCGCTTCCGTTCCGTCAAATGCCTGCGTGCAGTGATGTCCCGTCA
The DNA here is from genome assembly GCA_022799355.1 of Lachnospiraceae bacterium. Classification (GTDB taxonomy): domain Bacteria; phylum Bacillota; class Clostridia; order Lachnospirales; family Lachnospiraceae; genus 1XD8-76. Next base: position 43,350 of record JAAWOG010000008.1, read on the forward strand.
GCCCAAGGTTTCTCCGAATCAGTTCGTTGATGGAAGGTTCATCTTCCACGATCAGTATTTCAGCCATGACACATTGCTCCTTATCTGCGTTTTTCATCCGATTTTACCACGCAACTATTGCAGAGTTGTAAACACTCCCGTTGCCGCGGCTCCATATTTGCATCTATCTGAAAAAGCATCCGGAAATTTCCTTTCCAAATGCTTTCTCTGCCAATCCGGCACCTGCCGTAAATCACCCCTGCTTTATATGTACATAATCTCAAAATTCTCCGTCTCCGGCATCCGCGCAAAAATGGAGATAATCTCTTCTTTCGTATACCGTGCCGGTATGGTCACGTGACAACTGATCTGAAAAGAATCGCTGTCCATCTTTTCCCACTTAAACTGCTGTACATGGATCTGATACCCTTCCAGTTTTTCCAGCACCTTTTCGTACTCACCGGCATCATGCTCTATATGAAAGACCACCTGCGCCCGTATCGTCTGCCGCACGATCCACAGATTTCGATGAAGCACATACTGCATCCCCAAAACCAGCGCCGTCACCCCAAACCCAAGCAGATACATGCCCGCCCCAAAAGCCATGCCGATGGCGATCGTTGCCATCAGCCCCGCCGCGGTGGTTGTCCCGCTGACGTGCCCCTGTTTTCCGGTGATGATAATGCCGCCCAGAATACCGATCCCGGTAATAATACTCGCCGCAATCCTCGAGACATCCCAGGAAACACCGCTCGCCCCGATCACATCCAGAAAACCGTACTTTGAGATAATCATCATCAGCGCCGCCGCCATAGAGATCATCATATGTGTCCGTGTTCCCGCCACCTTGATCCTCTGCTGTCTCTCGATGCCGATGATCCCGCCGCACAGCATTGCCAACACAATCCTCATGAAAAAAAGCAACTGCTGTCCCAAAAATCCCACATCCACAACTACCTTCATACCCTTATCCCCCGTGTACCTCTTCCTACCTGTTCCGCCTCATCCTTTTCTCCCATATATACTCATTCGCCGGTCTGAAATACTTATTTATATGCGCCCCCACCATCACGATATAACTCATACTGTAAAGCCAGAGCAGCACGATCACCACCGTAGCCAGCGAACCGTAAATACCGAAATCCCCGAAATATTCCAGATAAGCGGAAAACACAAGGGAAAAGGAATTCCAGATCACCGCCGTGAAAATCGCCCCCGGCATCTGCATCAGAAACTTCTGCCGCCGCCCCGGCACATAACTGTAGATCAGCATAAACAGTACCGTCAACACGATCCACGCATATAAAAACCTGATCCGCCCCAGCACGGAATACAAAACGCCGCCTCCCGGCAGGCTGTCGATAAACATTTTCAGAATAAATTTTCCAAAACCGCTGAATAACATGGATATGATCACCGCAACAATCAAAAGGATCGTATATACGGCTGCAATCACCCGGACATACAGATAGTTTTTCTCCTCCTCCACCTCATTGACCGCGTTCAGCCCCCGCATCAGCGCCATCATCCCTTTTCCCGCGGACCACAGCATCACCAGTACCGCCAGGGAGATCCCTCCCGCCGACTGCCCGTACACATCCGCGATAATGGAATTTAAAAACATCCCGATCACGCCCGGCAGCGCCGCATTGATGGACTCCCGCAGCGTCTCCTGGGTGATATTCACATAGGGCAGAATGGAACAGACCAGATACAGGATCGGTATCAGTGAAATAAACAGAAAAAACGCCGTACTTGCCGCAAAAGAACTGATATTTTTCACAGTCATCTGTCTGCCGAACCGGTAAAAGATCTGATACAGTTTTTTTACGATAGGCTGATTACCCTGCTCCCTCAAAATCCGCTCCTTTTTATGCTCCGCACTCTCCGTTTAAAAAGTGTTTCATTTTTTATAATAGGTTTCCAAAATCTCTCGGTAGTCGTTCCCCGCAAGCGCCATATGTTTTGCCCCGTTCTGGGACAGTCCCACACCGTGCCCGAAACCGCCTCCGACTACTATATATCCTACCATATTTCCCTTTTTGTTACAAACACTTTGAAGAGAAATAAAGGCGCTTGGCAGAAGCTCTTTTACCTGAAAAGTTGTACCGTCCCGGAGTTTTACCGCGCCTCCCTGACATAACACATGCCGGATATTATACTCCCCCCAGACATACACTTCTCCGTTTTCACAGGAAATCTTTACACAGTCCCCCACGCCGCCTTCCTGCCTCTCCACAATGCTCATATCCATAATATTCCCGAGTTTTTCTTTTGTTATCTCACAGGGCGAACCATCTTTCCTGCTCTCCGCCCAGATAAGCTTCTCATTCACTCCCTGGCGGTTTCTGCATCTTTCGAATATTTCCTTCTGGTCCGCCTCCTTAACCGAATAATCCCACCTGTAAAAAGCATCCTCCGCCTCCAGATGCCCTTTATATTCTTGACTGATATAGTCAAAAAACTCCTGGTTCATCAGATCGATTTCTTCCTGGCTCTTAATCAGCGCAGGCCGCTGCGTCTCTCCGCCGTGCCAGACGGACACTTCCGCTCCCCGCCCGCAGGAAGTGGAGTAATAATAGCATTCCATGTAGCTGCCATCCTCCCTCCGCAGCACTTCCCCTGCCGTCTCATCCACCGCCAGATCTCCCTGTGCCGCAGTCTCCAGATTGCGGTAGACCTGACAGGCGGTGGTATCGTCCACCGCCGCGTCATACTGCGGATAGACTTTGTTCTCCATCTTCATCTTCGCGTAGGTGCGAGCGCAGACCGCCTGGGCTTTCAGCGCTTCCAACGGATAGGATGAGGGCATCTCGCTTGGCAGCACTCCCTTCACATACTCTTCCAGCGATACCTCATTGATCAGCACAAGCCCGGCTTCCTCCCGTCTTATCTCCAGAACGCCCTGATAGGAGGGATGTCCACAGGATTTGTTCAGGCTCATCACCCGCAGCGCTTCTCCCTCCAAACTGCCGGCGCGAATCCTGATCACATTTGTCTTTTCAAAATAGGGGCTCTTTGCCGTGATTTCCAGCGACTCATCTCCTGCCTCCAGTATGATTTCTTCATGGTAAAGCCCTCCGGTTCCGGTCAGAACCACTCTGATTTTTTCTGTCTCTCCCTTCTCCCCGTTACTCTCACGATCCTCCTCCCCATCCGCCTCCTCCTGATGCCCGTTATCATGTTCCTCTTCTGAGGAATCTCCATCTTCCTCTCCTTTTTCACTTTCCTGTGTGGGTGCTTCCTTATCTTCTGCCGCCGTTTCCTCTTTTGTATTACTTTTTTTGCTCTCTTCCTCCTCCTTTTCTTTGCTGTCCTCCCCGATAGGATAGCTGGTCTCCTCCCTGTCATCAAATCCCTCCTCCTGCCAGGGAATCACTTCCAGTATCCCGTTTTCATTTTGGGCAGTATGTCCCGCCTCCACGCAGGCTTTTTGCACTTGCCTGTAGCAATACCACAGCCATAAGAAGATCATCAGAAAATATGCGGCTAAAAAAATGTATGGTTTACGATTTCTCATATTCCATCTTATTCCGAACTCTGCCATTTCATGCAGTAAAAAAGACGAGTAAAACTTTTGCTTACTCGTCTTTTTTCTCTTATTTTCGTAAATAAGATGAACCCCCAAAATGCGAATCCTGCAAGTTGACTCCTAGCAAGCGCCAGGTGGGTTACCGCAAACATACTTCTGCCTTCCACTGCTTAAGCTTTCGCCCGGAGGCCTGACATCCATATGATAATATAGGAATCCCGTTTAAAGTAAATGTAGGTTCAAAATAGCAGGAATTCTTATGCATTTCAGGTTAATACTTATTATAGCCTTTTCCCTTTCATTTTACAACAGGAATTATAAAAATTCCTTAGAAAAAATTGCCAGATTATCTCTTTTTCAACTGGAACCTGCTGGTCTTTTCTTCCAGTCTGTGAACCTGTTCAAACAGCTCCGAGCTGACAGCGGCAGATTCCTCGCTGCTTGCGGAGTTTGTCTGTACCACGGAAGAAATCTGTCCGATACCAATGGATACCTGCGAGAGCGCATCCGCTTCCTGCCCGATCGCTTCGGAGATAGACTGTATGGCCTCATCGGACTGCATCACCAGATCCTGCACCTGTTTCAGAGATGCAAATACCTCATCCACAATCTGACTGCCCCGATCGGTAGCATGAGCGGAATTTTCGATCAGGCTCTTGGTCGCCTTCACCGCCTCGTCCGATTTGGATGCCAGAACACGCACCTCACTTGCCACCACCGCAAAGCCCTTGCCTGCCTCTCCGACACGGGCAGCCTCTACCGCCGCATTCAGTGCAAGAAGGTTGGTCTGAGAAGCGATATCCTCAATGGTTGCAATAATTTTGCCGATTTCCTGGGAAGCTTCCGCAATATCTTCCATTGCCGCCACCATTTTTTCCATCTGCCGGCTGCTCAATGTTACCTGCTCGCTGGTAAGCTGTGCACTGCGCCGTGCCTCGGCAACCGATTCCACGTTCTTGGAAGCGCTTCTGGATATCTCGTCTACGGTAGCATACAACTCTTCCACCGCACTCGCCTGGTCCGTTGCTCCCTGTGCCAGAGCCTGCGCCCCGCTGGAAAGCTGCTCTGCGTAAGACGCCACATGTCCCTCAGCCTGTACAATACCGCCCATGGCTTCTGAAATGGAAGCCGTGAAACGGCCCAGTGCCTCCTCGATAGGCTGGAAATCGCCGATATAGCGGGCGGAAGTGGTCACGTTGAAATTCCCCTTTGCCAGCTCTCCCATCACCCGGTCGATATCCGTCACATATTCCTGAATACGCCCTACGGATTCTTCCAGTGTATGAACCAGATCACCCAGTTCATTATCGGAATGGTAACTCATACTCAGCGCAAGATTTCCCTGCTGAAGAGGACGTGCCTGTTCCGTAATGGTAACAAGCGGCCTTACCACATGTTTAAACACAAACAATATCAGGCTGATCAGCCCGCTCAAAGCCAACACCAGACATACACAGGTGGAAAAATGCATGAATATAATTGTATTATTCATGCGAGCCGTATATTCATCATTGAGTGCTTCACTCCGCTCCACAACATTTTCCAGCAGATTCACCAGATTGGTCAGATTCGGCAGAATAGTCTCCTGATAATACTGCTGTGCCTGCACTTTATCGTTTGCGTACAATTCCAGCGCAGTTCCCGCGGAGGCATGCAGTTCCTTATGTAACGGCTCAATCTGGCTGCGCAGGCTGCTGATCTCGGTATCCTCAAAACTCATATCCGAATACAGCCATTCTCCCAATACACACGCCGTATGATCCATACTGCCTGTAAACTCCGTATCGGAATACAGCGCATTGCTCAGATTGGATGACCACTTATAATGAGCGGTCTCAGCTCTCTGAATCTGGCTCAGCGTAGCGGCAGCACGGACGCTGTCGTCCTGAGTCCCCTCGATGCGCAGAATATTAAATGTTGTGATAAAACTGAACAATAAAACCATACAGACGGCACAGGCAACACGAATGCCTACCGATCGTTTAATACTGGTACCCATAGTTTTCGGGCCTCCTCTTTCCTAATTTTTTATGAGCACTTTTTGTGCTGGTTATTCTTATTGTATTATATTATAAAAGATGAATGATTGCAACCACGGAACAGAAACACTCTGACATTCCTCTTTGGAAAATGTTATTACTTCTTTTCAGCCTTTTTGGCGTTTATCGCCAGAGCCGCCAGGACCGTTCCGAGGAAACTGGCTGCGGTGCCGCAGGCCAGCATCATCTTCGGCCCCGCCATATCCAGTATTCTGCCGCAGATCAGTCCGCTGAACACGCCGCTTAACGTGATGGCGCAGTTCACATACGCCTGTCCCTTTACCTGATCGAGCCGCTCCATTACCTTGCTCGCATAATAAGCCGAGGCGGGTATAAACAGCGCGTAAGCGGCAATCTGACAAAACTGACTGACAAACACGCCCCCAATCCCGTCTGCCAGAAACAGCAGCAGCACCTTCACCGTAAAAAACACGGTGGAAAGCAAAAGCAGCCTTTCGCTGGGGATCTTTTTTGTCATCCTCAGGAAAAATGCCATGGTTGGCAGTTCAATCAGCGCCGCCATGGATGTGGCATAGCCGATATGTTTTTCCGTACCGCCAAGCGGCGTTATGATCTGAATCAGATAATCATTGATCATATTGTGGGCAAAAAACACTAAAATAGTCGCCAACAGAAACAGCATAAATCTCGGGTAATATTTCGCAAAAGCAAAGAAATTGTTATGAGCGACAGATCCCTCTTCCGGAGCTGTCCCCTTTTTTTCTCCGCCGCTTTCATACTCTCCCTTTGCGCCCCCGCTCTCCGGCTCTTTTTCTCCTTCCGGCAGCCGAAAGGTCAAAAGAAACAAAAGCCCTACCGTCAGAACAAGGGCATCCCCGATATGTATCACGCTTACATCCCGCTGCTCCAGCAGATTGCCAAGAATCGGCGAATATGCTGCAAACCCCACCGAACCAAGCCCTCTTGCCAGACCGAAATTGATAGGGCAGCCTCTCTCCGCATACTCAAAATTCATGGCGATAATGATCGGCTGATATGCCATCTGGATCATATAGATCAGCGTAAAAATAAGGAATATCGCGATCTTTTCCTGCCGTACAAATGCCAGCGCCAGAGACAGGGCTATGATCAGCGCCGTACAAAAAGACGCCGTCCTGCGGTTTGTCAGTTTTCCCGGCTTATCAATCAACCCGGCAAGCACCGGCTGGATCACCACCGATAATACATTGGCAAGGGCAAGCAGAATGCCGATCTGGGAATTGGTAAATCCCCTTTCCAGCATAAAGATCGACGCATAGGCATGAACGCCGCAGAATCCCATAAAATAGGTTGCATTGATCACAGCATAACGCGCCGTCCAATATTTTCCTTTCTTTATTATATGTTCCATATTCTCTCCCGTTATATCAGTAACAAAATTTATTCCCTGACCATACTGTCACAGATACCCTTACTTCTTTCTGTGACAGGTACTGCGGTTTCCACAGGCGGCGCAGCCTCCACCGCAGCCGCGTTTTGAGCTGCTTCCCGTAAAATTCGCGATGGCAGCCGAAATGCAGATAATCAGGGCAAAGCACAAGAACTCTACCACATACAACCTCCATTACTGTAAAAAGGACTGCTGTCCTGGAAATATCAAACTCCCGGCACAACAGTCCTGTTATTATTTTATTTCTTCAATCAAGCATCTGTGTGTCTGTTTTAGCACTCGGAAACCAGCTTTTTCAATGCATCCAGCGCTTCATCGGGAAGCTTGTCGTAGCCTTCCTTCTTGGTTGCGAAACCTTCCACCGCATCCACACGGTTCTGCATTGCGTTCTTCAATGCCGTCATGTAGGAAGCATCATTTAAATCAGGTGTAAAGTCGCCTGTCTTACCGGACCAGTCATACATGATCTCGATATCTTCAAAGTTGCCCCACTTCTCAAAGTTAGCCTTTCCTTCCACGATTGTTTCCAGAATGCCCAGAGTATCAGCGGGTTTTACTTTCTTGCCCATGAAGTCGCCCGTATTTACGATATAGCAGTCAACGTTCTTCTCTTCCACCAGCTTTTTGAACTTCTCATAGTCGTTCACGAGAGGATAGGTTCTGAACGGGTTAGCGTAAGGAACGATCCTCAGCGCGTTCAGATCCGTACCTGCAGCCACACGTTCTGCTGTGGATGTCTTTGTAGCCAGTGTTGCGCCCATAACGGAAGCCAGTGCCGCACCTTTTAATTTTACTACGGGCGGGATGGTAGGATCTTTCATAATCCAGAAAATAGCGTTTACCGGAGCGTCAATCTTATCCACACGGTTCGGAGACCAGAGTTTGGACTTGATCGCACGGCCGTTGCCGTTTCTGATATCTTCCGTTACAAGCTGGATCTTGCCGTCCTCATCCATCGTAGCGGAACAGTTCTGAGCGGATAACAGATACTCGTTATCAGGACAGCCTGTCGGATAGTCAGCGGTCTTATCAAAGTAAGTAGGCTCAAGCGCTACGGAAGAACAGGTATCCGTGTTGATGATGAAAGCGTCATCATGCAGAACGGTAATAGGATACTTGCCGCCGTGTTTCGCGTGAGTCAGTGTGGACTTACCGGAACCGGACAGACCATATACGGAAGCAACAAACTTGGAACCGTCAGCCAGTGTGTATTCTTTCTGTCCGCCGTGGCATGCCGCATAGCCGTTTCTGTTAGCCAGAGCCCATGCCATGGTCAGTGTACCTTTCTTATGCTCACCAAAGTATTTCATACCAAGGATCGCCGCACAGTTCTGGTTGGTATCAAAGTAGCACAGTGTCAGAGGATCGCTCAGGCAGCTGTAATCCACATCGGGAGCTTCCACCGGTGCCCACTGGGGATCGGAGAAGATATAGATATCCGGCTCATTGCCGCCTCCGATGGGCTGGGATTTTCCGTACATCTTCACATATTCATCAGACATATACTGGAAGTTGATCATCCAGTTATACAGCAGGTTCTCTTCTCCTTCCGGAATCAGAAGGTGAGCCTTTGCCATAAATTCAGGATCAAGGCCTACGAAGCAGGTTGCGTGATACATCTTTTTCCAGCGAGTCTTATAGATCGCATCCATCACTACCTTATCCAGTTTCGCTTCATCTACGCCGGGCTCACCTTTGATGCGGCGTGCTGCTGCGTAACGGCCGGTTACTGCGCCGTCATTGAACAGAAGAACCTTTGCGTCCTTGGGAAGGCCGAAAGTCTCGCCGTCCTTTACAGGCATATCCGTTACGATTGTTCCCGGAGAATTTTTAGCTAAATTATAAGCTTCCTTCAGTGTCTCCACCTTCACTACGTTGTTCCCGTAAAAAGCGGCTTCGATAATGGAACGGGTTTTGGAAAAGCCCACCTTATCTTTGCCGATCTCGGAAATGGGGTAAAACGCTTTTGTTGACATATTTTTTCCTCCTCTTGGATGATAAATATAATTTATCGTAATACAGTCAGAACTTATATTACGATCATCTTTGATACCCGCGGCGATACCGCCGCCGTGCGACGCCCATTTTCTGCAATTGCCATCACACATCGCCTTTTATTATGGCAAATCGTGTTCCAAAAGTCAAGATGGGTTTTGCACAAAAGAAGGCGGCATTCCTAAAAAAAGTGTAAAATATTCACCATGATCATAAATCCTCAGTCGCCTCGATGAGCCAGTCCTGTTCTTCCTTATTTAATAACGGAAGAATCTTCTCTCTTACATTTTTATGATAGGCATTGATCCTTTCCACATCCTCCTCGTTCAGGAAACGTTTATCCAGGGCTTCTCTGTCGATGGGCACAAAGGTCAGATGGCGGAAACCGAGGAACGTGCCGTACTCGTTTTCCTCCTCTTTTACGACCTCCAGAATATTTTCGGTGCGGACGCCGAAGGCGCCGGCAAAGTACATGCCGGGTTCATCGCTGATCAGCATGCCTGGGCGCAGCGCGTATTCTTTTACCTCTTTTCGGTACTGCCAGCTGATGCGCTGGGGGCCTTCATGGACATTCAGCATATAACCGATGCCGTGCCCTGTACCGTGTTTGTAATCCAGATGTGCTCTCCACAGATCCTGTCTTGCCAGGATATCCAGATTCCGCCCGGTGGCTCCTTCCAAAAATACCGCTTCGGAGAGCCGCAGCATGGCCGCCGCCACAAGGGAAAATATCTTTTTCTCCTCTTCCGTTACTTCTCCCAGCACAATCGTCCTTGTCACATCCGTTGTGCCTCCCATATACTGACCGCCGGAGTCAACCAGAACCATTCCTTTATCTTCCAGCCTGCGGTTTGTTTTTTCATCCGCCGCATAGTGGACGATGGCGCCGTTGTTCCCATAGCCGCAGATCGTAGTAAAGGAAAGGTCCAGAAAACCCGGGATCTGCCTGCGGAACTCCGCTAGCTTATCCGCGGCGGATATCTCGGTGATCTCCTCTTTTCCCACATGCTGTTTTAACCAGTAAATAAATTTGCAGAGGGCTGCGCTGTCCCTCAGATAGGTTTCCCTGCTCCTTGATAATTCCACCTCATTTTTGATCGCTTTCAGCAGTTCCGTAGGGGACTCTCCAAGGATCAGCTCCCCCTTTTCCGAAAGAATCCGCATCAGCCGATAACTGAGGGACTCACCGGATGCCAGTATTTTAACGGCGGTTTTTCCGCCTTTTTTGTCCGCTGCCTCCTCATCTCCCTCTTCCCGGCGGTTTTCTTCTTTCGGAAATTCGGTTTCCAGCCAGTCAAATAACGTGCCGTACTCCCTTATTTCCACATCGCAGCCTGCAAGTAAGGTCCCTGATACCGCTTTTTTCTGCAGAAACAGTCCGCAGTCCTTTTTTCTGACTACCGCATAGGAGAGCGCCACAGGATTGCAGGTAACATCCGCCCCCCGCAGGTTAAAGAGCCACATGATATCGTCCAGAGAGCTTAAAAACAGATAGTCCGCGCCCTCCTTCTCCATCACCCGGCGTACCTCTTCCAGCTTGTCCATAACGGATTCCCCGGCATATTCTTCGGTCAGTTCCCGGACGGGTTCGGCGGGAAGGGCGGGGCGCTCTTCCCAGGCAATATCCCCAAGGTCCTTATCATAACTGATCCGCGCCTTCTTCCCGCGGCACACCTTATCCAGCTTTTTCCCCAGCTTCGCACTGACGCAGTTTCCGTCAAATCCAAGCACATCCCCCGCCTTAAGCACATCGCCCAGATACTCTTCCGGATCGGGAACCCCCTTTTCCTGCATCCGCATCAGTTCGATTCCCGTGCCCGCAAGTTCCTCTTCCGCCTGCAGAAAATACCGCCCGTCGGTCCAGAGGGCCGCATCTTCCTCCCCCACAAGCAGCGTTCCGTTGGAGCCCGTAAAACCGCTGAAATACGCCCTTGTCCGAAAATGCTCATGGACATACTCGGAACCGTGGCAGTCCGCCGATGTAATCATATAATAATGAATACCGTTTTTTTTCATCGCGCACCGAAGCGCGGAAAGCCTTTGAGAAACTATTTGATTTTCCATATTTAACCTCCCTGTCCTTAAAATTACAACATGCCTCTTTCATACAGAAAACCTGCATTGCAGGATTCCTGCCATCTCTCAATCATCTGCTATTATACATAAAAATAAAGCTTTTGGGATCAAAAATTTATTAATTTTTTCTGAATTGACTAAATAAACTTGTAATCTCCATTTTTTTCATGTTATGATAGAAATACATTTCAACATGTTAATCATTCCGACTTTTCATGAAGAACACAAACCGTGTTCTTTCACATTGTTATCGTTGTCCTATTGTCATTTTACATTTTCAGTGAATTTGATTGATTTTGGCAACATATTACGATTTGATGCTGCTGTTTTACATAAAGCCAGAATTTTGCTTTCATACATTACTCAAAGAAAGGAGTTACTATATATGGATCATCAGAAATTTTCAGAAATCACCCCGGAACTGATTCGCCTTGCAACGCTGAGTGAAGACGCGGATATCATCGATACCGCCCTCTTTACCCAATATGATGTCAAGCGGGGGCTTCGCGACTTAAACGGCAAGGGCGTCCTCGCAGGCCTGACCACCATCTCCGATGTCAGAGCCACCGAAATGATCAACGGCGAGTCCCATCCTGCCCACGGCCGCCTGTTCTACAGAGGCTATGATGTAAAAGATCTGGTACACGGCTTCACTTCCGAAAACCGTTTCGGCTTTGAGGAGGTGACTTACCTTCTGCTCTTTAATAAGCTGCCGAACGAACAGGAACTCAAAACATTTCAGGAACTGCTCTCAGGCTACAGGAGCCTTCCCACCAGCTTTGTGCGGGATATTATTATGAAAGCCCCCAGCAAGGATATGATGAATACGCTGGCAAGGAGCGTCCTGACCATGTATTCCTACGATGACCGCGCCGATGATACATCGCTGCCCAACGTACTGCGGCAGTGCCTGCAGCTCATCAGCATTTTCCCGCTGCTTACGATCTACGGCTATCAGGCTTACAGCCATTATCATGACGGCAACAGCCTCTATATCCATCAGCCCCAGCCTCATCTTTCCGCGGCGGAAAATATTTTACATATCCTGCGGCCTGACAGCCAGTATACCCAGCTCGAAGCAAGGATTCTGGATGTGGCTCTGGTACTGCATATGGAACACGGCGGCGGTAACAACTCCTCCTTCACTACCCATGTGGTGACTTCTTCCTTAGCGGACACCTACTCTGTGATTGCGGCAGCCATCGGTTCCTTAAAAGGTCCCCGTCACGGCGGCGCCAATATCAAAGTGGTCCGGATGTTTGATGAGATGATGTCCCTTTTAAAAGACTGGGAAGACGAAGAAGAAGTGGCGGCTTACCTGAAAAAACTGCTGCATAAAGAAGCCTTCGACCACGCGGGACTGATTTACGGTGTGGGACATGCCGTCTACTCAAAATCCGATCCGAGGGCCGTTATTTTCAAGAATTTCGTAGAAAAACTTTCTGTGGAAAAGGGACTTGAGAAAGAATTTAATCTGTACTCTCTCGTGGAAAAACTTGCGCCCCAGGTCATCGCAGAGGAGCGCCAGATCTACAAGGGCGTCAGCGTCAACGTAGACTTCTACTCCGGCTTCGTGTATAAAATGCTTGGCCTTCCCCAGGAGCTGTTCACCCCTATCTTCGCGATCGCACGTATCGTCGGATGGAGCGCTCACCGTATGGAAGAGCTGGCAAACAACGGGAAAATCATCCGTCCGGCTTATAAACCCATCGGATATGATAAAAAATACGCGGAAATGGAAGGCAGAAAATAAAGATATGGATCACAAATTCCCCGGACGCTCCTGCTTCCGGGGGATTTGTGACAGCCGCCGTTTCTTTTTATTCCGCCGTCAGGCACTTTTCATAAAACATCTTCAGCTCTTTATAGTGAAAACTTTTTCTTGCTTCCGCCATCTTCTCTCCGATTTCATCCGCCAGCTTTTCAAAATATTCCGCCGCTTCCAGGCAGCCGAGGCTTCTCCCTTCCTCCCCCGAAGCGCCTCCGCACTCTTCTTTCCTCTCCTGGCTCTCCGCTGCCGCACTTTCCTCCCCGAGGCTTATCTTTACCCTTTCAATCCCCTGCTTTTGAAGCAGTCTGAAATAAAAATGCCAGCATAAAAACCAGTGCATCGCATCCAGCGGCGTTGCCCTTTTCTCTCTCCAGTTTCTCTCATCGTCCTGCGCCACCCGAATCTCCTCATCCAACCGGGACAGATCCTTAGCCAGCACATGAAAAAGTGCATCATAGGTTATGATCTCTCCCTCTATGGGATGTGCATAGAACTCCCGCCATGTCTCAAATATTTTATGGAACATTTCACATTTTCCGTAGTTGAGGCAGTACGCCAGCGCCTCCTGCACCAGCGACTCTTCGTTCGCTTGTTCGCACATATTATAACACCAGCGGTACTTTTTCGGTATCTCTCTCCTGCTCACGCTGTAAATCAGCTCGCATACCATATCATAATCATCCAGATACACATAGTATTTCAACATAGGCCTCACATAAAAGCAGACATAACACCAGCTTCCGTAATCCGCAGATTCCAGTTTCTTTTTTATTGTCCCGGCAAACTCCTGATCCCGCTGAAGCAGCGCCACCTTCATCAGCAGCCCATAACTTCCCCTGTTCCAGTCCGTGCCGTATTTTTCATCACTCTCCAAAAAGATCCCGAGCATCTGCTCTATCTTTTCATCGTTGATCTGAGGATAATTCATATAAAATGCCAATATCCTGACGGCGGTATCCACATAAAACTCCCTGCCGAAGCGGGTGGTCTCCTCCGCCAGATGCTCCCTGTGTGCCTGGTGAAACATCTCCGAAAGCTGAAAGGCATACCGGATATCAGAGATACCGTCCCGCGTGACATACCAGAAGGTTTTTGCCATCACATAAAAATATGCCCTCCAGTCTCTGACTTCCTTCGCCCGCGCAAGAATCCGTTTTAAAAGAGGCACCAATGTCAACACATTGTCATCCCAGCTTGAATAATCTCCCGTCGTCAAATCGTTTGCCCTGCGGACCATCCCCCAGAGTTTATCATCCTCCACATATTTTTTATCATCAAAACTCTCCAGAATCATATCTCTTCCCCCAGTCCATACTCTACAAGGCGGATCAGCCCCCTGTTTAAAATATCCATCTCCTTCTCCCCCAGCGTATAATGCCCGGCAAGCATCGCATGAACATACAAAACCTCTATCATCGTCCGCCTGATTCCTTCCTCCTGTGCCTGCGCAAGACGCCTGAGCAGCGGATTTTTTCCGTTCAGATACAGTTTTGTGCCATAGCTGTCATCAGCCTGCGCAAAATGCCCCGGATCAAATTCCTCCAAAAAAGCGGAAAAACTGCTCTCCGTCACAAAACCGCCCAACATATCATCGACTCCCGGCACATAAAAAGCGGGGGACCTGGGCGGATCAAACTGTTTTAAAACGGCGCTGCAGCCCATGGGCTTTAACACGGAAGCCGCCGTATCCATCAGCCCTCTCAGTTCCTCCCTGACTTCTTCATCCGGCTCCTCCAAAAGTTCTCCGTAGCACGCCTCATCAAACAACAGCAGCCCGGTATCAGGATGATAACGCTTTAAAAGCTGCAAAAGCTTCGCGTCATAGATATATCCGGCATTGACCAAAATCCCCGTATTGCCGCCAATCAGGGCATATGCCCTCCGGTAATCGTCCACATCCACACAATAATATACCAGCGACCTTTTTGCCGCCTCCAGAATCTGGAACCCGGTCAGCCTCCCTTTATTCGATGAAAAGGTGAGAAACTGGAAAAACAGTTTGTAAATCTTCTCATTCTCCACGGCAAGGGATTTGATTGCCACATTATGTACCGAAGAAAGCCTTTTCAGCATATCGACATCATACAGAGAAAGCGCCACAAAATACTCAAAAATACTTTTCTCGATATCTCCTCTCGCCTGTGAAAGCCTGAAATCCGACACAAAACCTTCCCGCGACGCCATCGGCGTCAGATTCTCCGCAGCCAGAATGCACCTCGTAAAAAATGCCCATTTCGGAACCAGATCTTTTCCGTCCTCCGTGATCAGCATATCCTTCAAAAAGATTTTATGCTGCCCGGCTGACGCCGCGCTCCTCTCCCTCCCGGAAATAAAAGCATATCCCGTCAGTCCATCTCCCTTAACCGGCACCACGCCAAAAAATGTTTCATCAAATATCAGTTCTCCGAACCGCAGAATTTCCTCATTGCTGCAAAAAGACTGCCGCCATGGGATAAAGGCGTCATTGATGCGCCGCTCGCCCCCATCTCCCGCAAAGTCCACCGGAATCTGCAGCAAAAAGCCATACTCCTTCAGCAGCTGGATCACTTCCTCCTCATGGTATCTTACCGCCGTCCTTCCCTTTAGGGAGAGAATCACCTCCGTCCCTACGGGCAGCTCCTGCTCTTCCTTACTCACCTGATAAGTGCCGTCGCTCCTTCCAAGCCAAGCGTAACCTGTCTCTTCCTTTATGGACCGGCTTCTCACTACGATCTCATCCGACACAAGAAAGCAGGACAACAGCCCGATCCCAAACTGACCGATAAAGTTGCCTCTCACCACATCGCCCCGTTTGGATGATTGTCCGATCACGGACAAAAATGTATGGATCTCTTCCTTTGTCAGCCCGATTCCGTTATCCGTAAAAGTGAGCCGCGCGCTGTTCTTTTTCTCCCTGTGGTATGTGATCCTGATCTGTGCCTCTTTAAAATCCGGCTCCGCCGCCCTTCTGGCTTCTATGGCGTCCACCGCATTCTGCAAAAGTTCCCGCAGAAATACATCGGAGCTGGAATAAAGATTTTCGCTGAGCAGACGGATAATCCCCCGCAGATCTACCTGAAAGCTGTAATCTTCCGTTTTTTTCGTATTTTTTTTGTTTTCCATATGCATTACTCCCCGCCATTTCACTGCTTTTCTCTCAGTATAACACACAAATTACGGGGATTCTACCAAAAGTAAAACCTGTAAGATCCGGTATGGTTTCCGGACCTTACAGGTTTTGTATGAATCATTGCAATGATAGTATAATCCTGCTGCCTTACTTCCCTGCCGCCTCCTGTCTCACCCGGATAAAGCGCTTCCACAACGTACCGATACCGCCCGGCCCGAAGGGATTGATATAGCTTCTTCCTGTGATCGTTTTGTTTGCCGCAATTGAAATAATAAAGAACAGAACGCCCGCAGCATAGCCGAAAACGCCGGCAATCCCGGTCAGGATCAGGGTGATGATCCGCATAAATTTCAGCGCATAGCCCAATTCATAGTTGGACTGTGTATAGTTGGCGATTGCCACGAACGCCATGTACAGCATAATTTCACTATTGAACCATCCGGACTTAACCGCAAATTCCCCCAGCACAATACCTGCCGTTACACTTAAGGGTGTACTTAACATATTCGGCGTATTTACCGCCGCCAGCTTCAGCCCATCCAGTGACAGCTCCAATATCAGAAACTGAAAGATCACCGGTACATTCACATCATCGGCGATGGCAATAAACGAAAGCCACTCCGGCAGCCACTCCGGGTACATCGTAAGGAGTAGAAAGGTAGGCGTCAGCAGATAGGTGATCACGCCGATAATAGTCCTCGAAAACCGCAGGTAAGTCCCCGTAATCGGCGGAAAATAATAATCGTCCGCCTCCTCCGTCATGTCAAAAATGGAGACGGGAAGGATCATCGCCGAAGGAGAATTATCTACAAAGATAATAATATTACCTTCCAGTATATGAGCCGCCGCCGTGTCCGGGCGCTCCGTATATTTGAACTTCGGAAACGGATTAAACCATTTTCCCTGGTACAAACACTCCGCCAGGCTTTCCTGATTCATCGTCAGAGCGTCGATATGAATATTCTGAATCCTGTTCTTTACCTGGCAGAGCAGCTTACGATCCACTCTGTCATCCATATAACAGACCGCAATATCCGTCTTAGAGCTCTCCCCCGCCCTCATCATCTCCATCCGCAGTTTCGGGCTCCTGATACGCCTGCGTACAAGCGCCGTATTAAAGACGATGGTCTCCACAAAACCATCCTTTGATCCCCGTAGCGCCTTCTCCTTCTCCGGCTCGGAAACACCTCTTGCCGGATAGGTCCTGCTGTCGATCAGAAGGCATTTATCAAACCCTTCCAGCATCAGAATCGTCTGCCCCGACATCAGCGCCGTTATAATTTCATCCCAGGTCTTTCCCAGATCCGCCTCAATCGTGGGCAGAAATTCTTTTGACATCCCATGGGCATCCGCCGGAATATCCTCCGGTTTCAACCCGATAAAATACTGCAGCAGTTTCTGCATCAACTCATCCTTGCAGAATCCGTCCACAAAAAACAGACAGGCATCCCTTCCGCCTATCCGTATCACCCTGTAAACAATATCATAACTGATATCCGGCGCCAGAATCTCCTTCATCACTGCCAGATTTTCCTTAAAATCCGCAGTCATTTCCTTTCCTGTCTGCTTCGTCGGATATAATATTTCCTGATCTTTTTCGTTCATACTCCGCTCCTGTCAGAAAACGGCATATCTGCCGCTTTTTTCTATCCTTAGTATGAACCGCCGATCAGGAAATTATACGGCCATTTTTATTTACCGCACCTTATATTCCGGTACTGCCAAATCCCCCTCTGTCTTCGCCCTCCATATGCTCCACTTCCTCAAACACGATCTGAGGCTGGTTCTCCATAATACGGAACTGCGCGATCCTGTCGTTTACATGGATCTCGGTATCTCTCACCGCATATACGGGCATTCTCCAGATATCGTTCTCCCCGCAATAACAGCAGTCGATCACGCCATAGCTGTTCGCCTGTAAAATGCCGAAATTCCGAAACGTAGAACTTCTCGGCACAACATGCGCCTCATACCCCTCCGGAATCTTCACCGAAATCCCAAAACTGATCAGCCGGTATTCCCCGGCTTTCAACGAAACATCCTCCGCTGCCCTTAAATCGATCCAGTCGCTCTTTCCGTCAATATATCGCAGCTTTTCAATCTCTTTCACATGATATTTTATCTGTAAAGTCTCCTGTCTCTTCATAACCGCTCCTGTCTTTCCTGTAAAACCACCTGCCCGCACAGCAGGCTCCTCCTTACGTCAATCACTCTCTGATTAGCGCTTCCCCGCCAGTGCAGAAGATTATCTTTTTTCTCCTGTTCAAACCTGCCGTCCACCAGAATATCTATGTACCGCAGCACCTCAAGGTTTTGTATATCCTCCCAGACCTCCCCCGTATACAGCCAGATCGTTTTCTCCGGGAAGCGCGCTTTCAGCTCCTTCATATAAGAAGTCACTTCCTGCAGATTTTCCGGAAAAAGCGGATCACCGCCGGAGAATGTAATCCCCGAAATATAAGGCGCTCCCAGTTGCTGCTCTATCTCCCGTTTCGCCTCCTCATCAAAGATCAGCCCGTCATCCGGATTCCACGTAATCGGATTCTGACACCCCGGACAATGATGTCTGCAGCCCGAAAGCCACAACACCACCCGCAGTCCGTCACCGTTTTTCATATCGTCCTTTGTAATATCATGGTATCGCATATCCTGCCTCTTGCTAATCCTGCGCCAGCTTCCGTATCAGTTCCGGCGTAAATTCCCGCAGTTCCCGGATCACAACTTTAGCCCGCTCCAGATTCTGGTTTCCCGAATCCGGATTGTCAAGCCCCACACATACCATTCCTGCCGAAGTTGCCGCAATACTGCCGTTTTCGGAATCTTCCAGCACAATGCACTCTCCAGGCGCCGTGCCCAGCCTTCTCGCCGTATCCAGATAAATATCCGGCGCCGGCTTGGAATGCGCCACATTTTCCCCGCTGTTGATCACATGAAAATACTGCCTCACACCGATGTAATCCATTGCCAGCTCTATAAAACTGACGGAAGAGGAGGAAGCGATTGCCAGTAAAAACCCTGCTTCGTGCAGATTCTTAAGCATTTCCTCCACCCCCGGCATTTTAGGAAAACCTTCCTCGGCTATCAGACGTTTCTTGACAGCCATTGCTTCCTCTTTCAGCTTTTTATCTTCCCGGAAATCGGCGCCGTAATTTTTGAAGATCAGTTCCCGCAAAAACTCTTCCGTAGCGCCGATACAATCTTTGTACCCCTCATAATCGATCTCCACACCCCGATTATGAAAAACCTCTTTCCACATCCGAAAGTGCAGCGGCTCCGTATTGATCAAAACACCATCCATATCAAATAAAACTGCTTTGAACCGACTCATATTTTCTCCATTTCATACTCCGGCAGCCGCCGCCAAACATACAGCCGCCATCCGTTGCAGGCGTCCATAAAAAATTACGCTTCCACAATACTCTTCTTCGGACACTTCTCAATACAGGTACCGCAGCCGGTACATTTCTCCGGATCAATTCTTGCATTGAAATTCTCCACCGCAATCGCCTCGGAAGGACAGTTTCTCTTACAGAGCCCGCAGCCGATACAAGCCACATCACATGCTTTCATCGCAACCGGTCCCCTGTCTTTGGAACTGCACGCCACCTGATATGGGGCATCATAAGGAATCAGAGAAATCAGCTTCTTCGGGCACGCCTCCACGCACTTCCCGCAGGCTTTGCACTTCTCCTTATCCACCACTGCCACCCCTTTTACCACATGGATCGCATCAAAAGGACATGCCTGCACACAACTGCCATATCCAAGACAGCCATAATTACAGGTTTTCGGTCCGCCGTTCGGCACGAAGGAAAGCATACGGCAGTCTTCGATACCGGTGTATTCATAATCCACCTTCGCCTTATCACAGTCTCCCTGACACGCCACGAAAGCGACCATACGCCTGCTCTCACCGGCTTCCACTCCCATAATCTCAGATATCTTCTTCGCCACCGTTTCGCCGCCTACCGGGCACTGATTAACCGCCGCTTCTCCCTTTGCGATCGCTGCCGCCAGCCCCGAGCATCCCGCATAGCCGCAGCCGCCGCAGTTATTACCGGGCAGTGCCTCCAATACCGCAACTTCTTTTTCGTCCACCTGCACTTTAAATTTAATCGCAGCAACTCCGAGAAACAGACCGATAAACAGTCCGACTCCCCCCACTACAAGCATCGCAATGATAATACCTGACATAGTCTCCTCATTTCTGTACTGTTTTATGTATTACAAAAGCCTGCGGATACAGTACGCACACAGACTCCTCCGCATGAAAACCGAACGGAAACAACAATTTTCATCCACAGATATTTTATCACATATTTTGTGTTATGTAATCCCTTTTATTGAATGGAAGAAAAAAGATTTTCAGGGATTCCTTACGCATACTATGCCTCTTTCTCTAAATAGCGGTATTGATATTCCCACTCTTTTTCCGGTTCCGCATCATCGGGCAATGTTTCCGCACCTCCCTCGATCCTGTACTCTTTTACCTGATTTCCCAATATATCATATTCTTTTATAATGGAAAAACCGCTTCCGTCCCCGTCCAGATAATCTCTCCGGATCAGATTCCCTGCTTCGTCATACGCATAATGTTCCGCGTATCCCTTCCATGCGCCGTCAGTACTCACCTCTTTTTCCAGAAGAACTCCCTCCTCATTATATTTCCAGACAGTTGTCTCGCAAAAAGAATTTTCTTCCTCACCATACTCATAATAAATCTCCTTTATCAGGTTGTTTCTGTCGTCATACTCTCTCTCATAGACCTGATAACGTCTCCCGTCACTCCCGGAAATATAAGAAATCGATACGGTATTTCCGTTTTTGTCATAGGCATAATCATATTGCACCAGAGGCTCCGCCTCCCCCGCCTGTATCTCTTCCGGAGAATAAATCAGCGAATAATAGGATTCTCTCAAAAGCTTCCCCTTCTCATCCCATTCCTGCGCGATGTAATAAATCGGTTCTTCTCCCACCGGACAATCCGCGGTGTATTCCCTGTCGATCTGCATATGATCAGAGCGCAGACAACATTGCCGCTCCGTAAATATTTCTCCGTCGTAAGACTCCAGATAATAGGTCTGATGCCCCTCCTCGTCATAGCCGCAGTTCATCTCATAGGTTTCTCTGCCTCTCACCGTATCATATCTCACAATATAGTACAGATTCCCCTGTTCATCATATTCCAGATATTCCTCCCCTGTCTTCTGTTTCTCTTTCTCCCCCTCTTTCTGCTCCCATCTCTCCACAAAAGTCAGATTTCCTGCCTCATCATAATTTTTGTACTCCCATATGCACTTCCGGTTTAGATAACGGATATCGAGTATCTCTCTGCCCTGCCCGTCATATTCTTCATATTTACTTCTCTTCCCGTATAAATACTCCGTTACTCCCGCCATCCGGCAATGCGCAAGAATATCTTCCCTTTTACGCTCCATCCTTCCGATGATCTCTTCACTGCGCGTTCGTCCATTTTCCGCTTCCGCGGTCTCCCCTTTTGCATCCGCTTTCTCGAAAGTCTCTATCCCTCTCTCCAAAAGCCCCGCCGCCCCCAAGGGATCGTCCTTCATCAGATAGTATTCCGCACACTCAAAATACCAGCCGGAAATATCCGTCTCTTCCGCAAACAGTTCCTGATAAAAAAACAGATTTTCATAATCCCGAATAATACTGTCCGGATAACCGTCTTTTTTCGCCGTCTCCACAGAGGATAGCAGCATTCCCTTTAACGCCTCTTTATCATCCTTGCGAATCTCCCTTGCGGCATAATAGGCCTGATAAGCTCCGGAAAACTCTCCGCTCTCATACCAGCTTTCCGCCTGTCTCATATTTTTCCGATACAAATATTCTTCACTGTTCCTATATTGCCAGCCGCCGAAACCTGCTGTCAGCAGAACAAATGCCATAAAAAAGGCGCCTGCTGCCTTTACCGCAGTTCTCTTTCTTCTCGCAGTATAGGTATCCTTCTCTTCCTCAAACAAAAAAGCCGCCTGCTCCGCCTCCGCTCTGAATATCTCCTCCGCCCGCCTTTTCTGTTCTCTCCCATACCCTAAGATCGCCCACGGACAACGCGCCGTAAACCAGGAAACAATATCTTTATAGGATACGTTGGCAAATATCCTGTGCCGTCTGCCGTCCTTTGTATAAAAACACAGGGAAAAGAACCGAACACCGGAATACACAATATTTCTCTCCATATCGGCAAACGGAACATCCGACCGTCCGATATATCCCCACACGATATCCTCTGTCCGAACGATCTGCGGCATCCCCAAAAGGCATCCGTCATAAAACAGAAAACACTCTTCCGTCTCATAAATTCTCATACTGCCCGGATACTGTTCTCTGAATTTTGCCTCAAACAGTTTTTGCTTTGCCGTCTCCGGCAGCGTCCGATAGACGCGCAAAAACCGACGTTCGCCGACACCGAGCAAAATATGGATGAGCAGAGCCGGAATCCCCAACACTGCCATTCCCGGAAGCAGATATATCATGTTGGACAGCCGAAAAATCTCCTTCGCTACCTCCGGCGGCTCTTCCCCTGCATACGCCGCGACTCCCAGCGTCAGAACTATGGACACCAGAACAAGAGCCAGATATAAGATCAGACATATCGGCATGATATATTTTCTTCTGTGATATATCAGGATACCTGCCAGTTTATCCTCCGTCTTTTTATATCTTTTACTGCATTTCTTATCCATCACTAAATCTCATCTTCTTCTGCCCATGTACCGACGGACTTTTTCTATAATACGGACATTCGCCTTTCTCATATCAATCCTCCTCACTCTATCCCCAATAACTACCGGGCTCATAAAACTCTTCCGGCGCCTCCAGATTTTCCCCGGGAAGTTTCACCGCCATAAAACTTCTTGTCTCCTTTTCCCCGTCATCGCCGTAGATCGTCTCCACCCACTGCCAGACTTCTGCTCCCTCAGGCACTTCCAGATCCGCAGGAATCTCATCGCCATAAAGCTGGGACTCCTCCATTTCACTCTTCATGACAAACTCACCGTCCTCATAGCGGTAAATAGCAAATCCGTGGGAGGCGGCTCCATTTCGCCAACTGCTCCTTACAAGTTTCTGTTTCCCGTCCGCATAAGGATTCGGAATGCCCCGATAAGAATCACATTCCTTATACTCCCCTGACTCCTTGTCCCAAATCCAGCCAAACTCATAATTCGTCTGCGCATTCCCGTAATTTCCTGCATTCAGGATGATATCTTTAATTCCGTCAAAACTGATATCCTGCATCTGGAAATAACTGTTACAATAATCGCCAAAAACAGAATACTCCGAATCCTCTCTCTCCGGCACAAGAATCTGAACCTTCTCCCCATTTATCACCCGCAAATAAGTTCCGACATCCCAAATTTCATAAATCTCTTCTTCCATTTCTTCCTTCCGGCGTATGGTAAAGCACTCTATCTTCCTCCCCTCGTCCATACAACGCTGATAGATTGCCAGAAAGTTTTCCTCCTCTTCCCCCTTAACGGTTTCCCCGATATCATTTTTCCAACCCAGAGCCTTATCAAACGAAGGAATGATCACCGGATCATCTCTGCCGTAAATATCCTCCTCAAACTCCACTATCTCCCTGCCAAAGCGCAGCCGGATATCCGGATTTTCCATCGAAAGCAGAGAGGTCAGGTCCATCTCCCCCACCACGGCTAAAGAAACCGTTTTCAGAGATGGGAGTTCTTCCAAAATCGTCATATCCGTACTCCCATCTATAGGGCACTGCAGATAAGACAGCTTCATCCCTTTCAGGCAGCTTCTATCCCTCACCCGGACAACATTATCGTCCAGATCCAGCGATTGCAGTTCTTTCATGTCTGCCACATGATCCAGCCAGAATATCCGGGATGATGTGCTGTTTTCATCCGTACGTACTGATAATTCTTCTACCTGTGAACCCTTCATGCAATACATCAGATTCCGGTACCCCGAAGAAGTAAAAGAATCTAGCGACACGCTTTTTACACGCTTCGGAAAATGCCAGTTCTTCGGCATCTCTCCCGTCACATCCCGCATGTCAAAAATCAGGGATTCCACTTTCGTAAAATAAGACAATACACTGACAGGAATCGTCTCCTCCGAGGCGCGGATATGTATTTCTCCTGCCATATCACCAAGCCCTTTTAACTGCTCTCTGCTCCATCCTTCCATTATGGCTTCCGTCCCGGCACTTTCATATGTACCGGCAGGAAACGTAATATCCCAGTGAACCGGCATATCGAAATAGCGCCTCACAAAATCCAGATCGTCCCCGCTCATGATCACGGGAGAATACATATACAGCTTTCCCTCATAACCGGCAAGCTCCCCCTCATACAAAGGCTCTTCCGGCTCTTTTCCGAGCAGTTCATATACATACTCTTTTATATTCCCGCTCTGCAATACGATCTGTTTCCCGGAGGGCGATATTTGATCCGCTTTCCCGGCTTCCGTCCTTTTTTCACTCTGCGCGTTGTTTCCCGCATTCGTATCGTTTCCCGCATTCGTATTGTTTTTCGCATACGTATTGGTTTTCGCACGCGTATCATTTCTCGCATTAACTTCCATCCCCTCGGCACCGATCAGCAAAAAGAAACAGATACACAGCACCGGTAATATTGCTCTTCTCCTCATTTTTTCTCCATTTCCGCGCTGCCCTTTGCGCACAACCGCTTTTCATATATCAGTTAAATCACCGTTCATCCCTAAAAAGTATTTTTCCACATCCGGTCGCAAAATCTGTCCGCTTCTTCTCTCGACCGAAAAACAAAAATCTCCCGCCCGCTCTCATACTGCTTTAACAAACGATATATAACCGGCAATTGATCCCCGGGAAAATCCAGAATCCACTGGCGGAACTCTTCATCCGGTTCCGTCTCAACAAAGGGCAGATCCTCCCGTTTTTTCCCGATCCGCTCCATCGCTCCTGCCAGGCATACTTCTATCGGATAATCCAGTAAAAACACCGTATCCGCCTCTTTCAGGCGCATCTCCAGTGTGCGCAGATAATTTCCGTCGATAATCCATGTATCCTTTTCCAAAATTTCCTGCAGTTTCCCGTCAAACGCTTCTCTCGAACAGGTCGTTTTGTCCGGTTTATGCCAGATCATGTCCAGATAGTACAGCGGAAAAGAAAACTTCTGATTCAATTTTCGTGCAAAAGTACTTTTCCCCGCACCCGGGCAGCCTATAATAATTATTTTTCGCATAGTAAACTTATATAAATTATCCTGCCTCAATCCTTACCTCTTTGCCGGAAAAGGCGATTCCAAGTTTAAGAATATTTCCGATGCCCTCTTTGCGCATTTCGGAATCATATCTCCTGCTATCCATCTGAATGAGCGCCTCTTTTGCCAATGCTTCCAATGTATCCGCGCTCAGCCCCTTTTTCCACTTTAATTCCATGATGATTCCCGGATACTTTTTCTCCCTTGGAAACAGACTGATATCATATCTTCCATCCCCTGATTCTCTGTTTGATCTTATTTTATACTGATGATCTACCAAAGCGGTCAATCCCAGCATTAGCCCATGATAAAACCCTTCTGATCCGGCATCATAAAAGCTGACGGATTTATCCATAAATTCAGCAATAGCCTTCTGCAATTTATTAAGATCATTTGCATAAAGGCTTTCCGCTATCTTATTTGCAGTAGTTCTTGTGATTGCTCCGATCTGCAGCAAATGAGATAAAATTTCACTCTTGTATACTGCCGCGATCTCCCGATTTGGAATAAACACCTCACACAGATAGGAACCATCTGCCTGCAGTTCCTTCTTTAATATTCTCAAATAGCCCGCTACCAATAACAGACTGTAAATATTTCCGGGTTCCTCGGAAAGAGACCTGTAAACCACATTCTGATCTATTCTCGCAATAACTCTCTCTCCCTGCAAAAGAGCATACAGCCTTTCGATCATATCGTCTGCGGCCATTTTCAAAACATCCTCCAGAATCTCATTCTTCCCGGTATTTACCCAATATGCCTGAGGAACGCACCCTTTTGAAATGTAGTTGATAACCGACCATGGATTGTATATTTCTTCATTTCCGAAAAGATAACCGTCATACCAGTCTTTCAGCTCTGCCTCTTTATCTGAAATTCCGTAATAATGCAGCATTTCATGTACTTCCGAAGAGGTAAATCCGAAAAAGCGATCGTATTCCTCGTCCATGACGGAATTCACAGTCAGATTATTTAAGCCACTGAAAATGCTTTCCTGGGCAACCCGGAAAATTCCGGTAAGAAACCCATAGGAAAGATTTCTGTTATCTTTAAATGCCCCCGAGAAGAAATTCCGCATAAAGCCAATGATTTCATCATAGAAGTCTTTTGAATATCCCTCCTGAATAGGTGTATCATATTCATCAATAATGATGATCGGAGCCCTGTTATAATACCTGGTAAGCATTTTGGAAAGCCTTTGCAGCGATGAAGAAAGTTCTACTTCATTCGCCTGTCCATGCAGAATTTTTTTAAAGTAATCCAATTCATAGCTTTCCAGCCGGTTACTCTCGCATAACTCCTTATGTCTGCCGAACTCTTCCTGCAATAGTTCACTGATCTTTGCAAATGTCATATCCCAGGAATCAAATTTCACATCTTTAAAAGTCAAAAACACAACCGGATATTTTCCCTGATGGGACCTGTATGTTTCGCCGCAATTCCAGATAGCTTTATCCTTAAAATATATACTCGTATCGTTGTCCGAAAGTTCAAAGAAAACTCTGAGCATATCCATATTCAGAGTCTTTCCAAAGCGTCTTGGTCTGGTAAACAGCGATACCAACGGTTTCCGATCCAAAAATTCTTTTATCAGCAAAGTCTTATCAACATAGTAATATTCGGACTGCGCACGCACATAATCCGAGATACCGACAGGAAGCAGCTTCTTTTCTTCAGGTACGGGATTCTTTCTGTATTTCCCGGAAGAAATCCGACCATCAATGGGTTTTTCCGCATTATCCGGGATCTGCCAGATTTTTCCCATCTTCACAGCGCCGGGTATCTTTCCTGAATTACAGAATGTTGTCACAGTACGCTCCGTAACATTCCATATGTTTGCCATCTCCTTACAGGTTTTCATAAGCCTTTGTCCCCAATCATTTATATAGTTTATTCTTTCCGCTAATTATAAACCAGATTCGGAAAAATATCAATTCGGTTTATTATTTTCCGAAAGTTATCATTCTTTCAGATTCCCCTTCCTGATATTTTCCCGGATAATCTGATCCGTCACCTCAAATAACCGCTCGGAGCCCAGCTTTGTTTTCCCCTGCCTCTCATACACCTGCTTCGCGCTTACCTCATGCCCTTTCCAGTCTCCGCCGTCGTTGCTGTTGTTTAAGATCAGCGGCTGCAGATTATCCATCGCATGAGCATACTTCGCTTCCGCCGTCTCATACGCCTCAAACTCATCAAACAACGCGATCATCTCCCGCTTCTGATCCTCCGGCAGCATGGAATAAATTTTCTCCTTTGCCGCATCCTCCCTTGCCTTCTGTGTTTTCAGGCTTTCGGCATCATAGGCGTAGGTATCTCCCGCCTCAATCTCCACAATATCATGGATCAGGCACATCAGCATCACCTTCGCGATGTCCACCTCCTCATTGGCATACTCCCTGAGCAGATACGCCATCACCGCCATATGCCAGGCGTGCTCCGCATCATTCTCGTTCCTGCCGTGCCCGGATAAATGAGTCTGTCGAAAAATATTCTTCTCCTTATCGATCTCCAGCGCAAAGTTTAGTTGTTTTTTTAATCTCTCGTCCATTTTTCTCCTTCCATTCTGCTCATTTTTCGATATCTGTCATTCCACTTCTTTTCTCTTCCGTCCAAAGAACCGTATCAGACAATTCCTGCCACAGCACTTTCCCCGCCATTTCTTAATATAAAAGGGAATGCCATGCCGCAGCATCTGACATCCCCCTTTCACAATCGATTTTTCTGTTGTCTGCCAGGCTCAGGCACCTTTGTCCGAAAAATAACAGGTTTCCCTCCGTCAGGCTCACAACAGCCCCGAAAACCCGCAGAACGCAATCGCCATCAGCCCTGCCGTGATCAGCACAATCGGCATCCCCTGAAAAGATTCCGGCACATCGTTATATGCCATCTTCTCCCGCAGTCCCGCCAGGATCACAATCGCAACCGTAAAGCCCACCGCCGTAGCGAAGCCGTTTACCACGCTCTTTAAGATCCCATACTGCTTTGTCACGTTTGTCAGCGCCACGCCGAGCACCGCACAGTTTGTGGTGATTAATGGCAGGTAAATCCCCAGCGACTGATACAGGGACGGAATAAATTTCTTTAAAAACATCTCCACAAACTGTACTAACGCCGCAATGACGAGAATAAAGACGATCGTCTGCAGGTATTCAATATGCAGCGGCACCAGCATAAACTGATAGATCGCTGCCGCCACCAGAGATGATATCGTGATGACGAAAATAATCGCCGCCCCCATGCCTGCCGCCGTCTCCGTTTTCTTCGATACGCCGAGAAACGGGCACAGCCCCAGAAACTGACTCAGCACAACATTGCTCACCAGAGAGGAACCGATCAATATAATCAATAAATCTCTTACTGTTTCCATCCATAACCTCCATTCCAGTACCGCATATTCTCTTCCAGCGCCATATCCGCAGAGATATTTCCGGCTGCTTCCGCATCCGTAAATCCTCTGGGCGCTGTTCGCTCATATGCTGTTTTACTCCGTATCATAAAACTTCCGTCTGCCGCAGCCTTCTTCCCCGCAGTTCATGCAGTCCTCGCTGCAGCCGGAGCCAACTTTGCTCATATCTTTCCCCTTCTTCTCCCCTGCGATCTTGATCTTATTCTGCAGGGCGGTAAGAGCCGCCAGCACAAAGAAGGCGCCGGGAGCCATCACAAAGATGGCACAGGGAACATAGGAGGAGGGCATCACGGAAAAACCGAAAATCTTTCCCGAGCCGATCAGCTCACGCACCGCGCCGATACAGGTCAGCGCGAAGGAAAAGCCAAGCCCCATGCCGATCCCGTCAAACAAAGACGGCAATATCGGATTTTTGGAAGCGTACGCTTCCGCCCTTCCCAGAATAATACAGTTTACCACGATCAGCGGAATATAGATGCCCAGGGCATCGTAAAGGGAAGGAATAAAGCCTTCCAGCAAAAGTTCCATCATTGTCACAAAGGAGGCAATGATCACGATAAATGCCGGAATACGCACCTTATCCGGGATAATATTCCGAAGCAGGGAAATGATCATATTGCTGAGTGCCAGCACCACCATGGTGGTCAGCCCCATCCCCAGTCCGTTCATGGCGGAAGTCGTCACCGCCAGCGTGGGACACATCCCCAGCATCAGTACAAAGGTGGGGTTTTCTTTAAACAGGCCGTTGACCAGCCTTGATTTTATCTCACTCATTCGGCCGCACCTCCCAATTCATTCTGAAAATAAAACAGTCCGGCATTGACTCCGTTCACCACAGCGTTGGTTGTGATCGTTGCGCCGGAGATCGCATCGATCTGATTCTCTGCCACAGCGCCGGTCTTTGTATATTCATATTTCTCGGCGGACTTTCCTCCAAACTGAGGTTTGAGCACCTCCTCCGCCCTCATGCCCAGTCCCGGCGTCTCGGCAATACTCAAAAGAGAAATACCGTTTAAAGTTCCCTCGTTTGTGATGCCCATCGTAAACTGAATATCTCCGCCGTAGCCCTCATGGGTGGTTACCGTCAGCACATAGCCGAGCGTATTTCCCGCGCCATCCTGCGCCAGCATCACTTCATCGATATCCTGAGAAGGATACTCCGCAGCCAGCACCGAAGCGGCGGCCTCCGTATCAAAGCCTTCCGCCTCCGCAAAAGACGCCGCCTCCGCGTAGACCTCCTGACAGGCTTTCTGTTTTTTCAGCCGTTTCTGTTCCGCAATAGGCTCTTTCGTGAGCTGATACACGCCTCCCAGCACCAGTCCGGCGATCAGCGTAATGGCCACAATGATACCCGCATCTTTCAACATGGACCTGATCTCATCATTCATACCGCTTCTCCTCCTTTCCCGAATGCTTTCGGAAGAGTAATCTTCTCCATCAGAGGCACCAGAAGGTTACCGATGATAATCGCATAAGAAACGCCCTCCGAGGAAGCGCCGAACACACGGAAAATACCGGTCAGAATCCCTAAAAAGATACCGAACAGATACTGCCCTTTCTTTGTAATGGGCCTTGTCACATAGTCCGTCGCCATGAAAAACGCTCCCAGCATCAGACCGCCGCCGGCAAGATGGGCGGACAGATAAGCGGGATCTATACCGTGCCCCCCGAACAGACAGAGGAACACCACAAAACTGACAATATAGCTGCCCGGAATCCTCAGATCGATAATACCAAGCAGGATCAGGAAGCAGGCGCCGATCACAATGGCGATCATGCTCGTCTCCCCGATGGTTCCGCCGGTCTTTCCGATCACCATCGAAAACACATCCGGCGTCACGCCTGATTTTAACTGCGCTAACGGCGTCGCGCCGGTATAGGCGTCACAGTCAAAGTTTGTCATAATGGACGTAAAGGAGATCAGCAGAAAACATCTTGCCCCAAGAGCCGGGTTCATAAAGTTCTGTCCCAGGCCGCCAAAGAGCATCTTTACCACAAGGATGGCGAAAATACCGCCGATCATTCCGATCCACCAGGGCGCCATCGGCGGCAGGTTCAGCGCCAGCAAAAGCCCCGTCACCACCGCGGAAAAATCCCCGATGGTAACCTCCTTTTTCAGCAGTTTCTCATAGACAAATTCCGTCGCCACCGTGCTTGCCACCGTCACACAGATCAGCAGCAGCGCATGGAGCCCGAAATTGTAGATACCAAATCCGGCAGCAGGGAGCAAAGCAAGTACGACCGCCAGCATAATGGAGCTGGTCGTCACTTTGGATCTGACATGCGGATTGGATGATACATGTAACATATCGCTCACTTCTCTTTCCTCCCTCTACTTTTTCTTCTTTGCAAGTTCCATCTTACGCATGGATTTGATGGACTGGGTGAGAGGCCTCTTCGCCGGGCAGGTATAACTGCAGCAGCCGCACTCCACACATTCAAGCCCGTTCAGCTTTAAAAACGTCTCCGAGTCATCGTGGATGGAAGCCACCATCAGCTTGTTCGGCACAAGCCGCTGAGGGCAGACTTCAACACACCTGCCGCACTTGATACATGCCGTAGGCTCCATCTCCGATACGTCGTCCTTTGTCAGACAAAGAAGCGCCGATGCGGTTTTTGTCGTCGGCACATGCAGATCGAACATGCCGAATCCCATCATCGGACCGCCGGAGATCACCTTTGCCGGTTCCTCTTTAAAGCCTCCCACTTCCTCTATCAGTTCATCGTACATGGTTCCGATTCTGACAATAAAGTTTCTCGGATCATTGACCGCATCTCCCGTCACCGTCACAATACGGTACATCAGCGGTTTTCCTTCCGTCACCGCATGGTAGATTGCCACGATCGTATCCACGTTGTTCACAATACAGCCCGCATCCGCCGGCAGCATGGAAGAATTGATGGCGCGCCCTGTCGTGGCGTAGATAATGGAGCGCTCCGATCCCTGGGGATACTTTGTTTTCAGCGGCGTCACCATGATATCCGGCTCATCCTTCGTCAGCTTTTTCAAAAGCGCGATCACATCCGGCTTGTTCTCCTCCACCGCCAAAATACCCTTCGCATGATCAAACAGACGCAGCATAATCTTCAAGCCGCCGATCAGTTTTTCCGGCTCCTCTATCATTCTCCTGTAATCGGATGTCAGATACGGCTCGCATTCGGCGCAGTTTGCTATAATATAATCGATCTTATCCGGCTCCTTCGGCGACAGCTTGATAAAGGTCGGAAAGCCCGCGCCGCCCATACCTACGATACCCGCCTCTTTTACGATCGAAATGATCTCCTCTTTACTCAGTTCCTCATAAGGCTTATGTACCGGATACTCCACTTCCTCATAAAGACCGTCATTTTCAATGACAATGCTCATCACCTCGTTGCTCGTGACCACCCGCCTTGGCTCTATCGCTTTCACTGTCCCCGACACGGTGGCATAGATCGGCGCCGAGACAAACCCGGAAGCCTCCGCTATTTTCTGCCCCTGCAGTACATGATCGCCCTTTTTCACGATCGGCGCAGCCGGCGCCCCGATATGCTGGGACAGCGGATAGACCAGTTCTCCCTTCGGCAGCACCGCCTTGATGGGCTTATCCTTCGACAATTCCTTCCCCTCAAAGGGATGGATTCCGCCCACAAATGTTGATTTAGCCATTTGATACCCTCTTTTCTGTCATTTATCTGTTTTTTCTTTTATCAATGTTATCTGATGTCCTGCCCTGTCATCCTAAAGGTTTTTTATCATTTCCTTTACCATTTTACTATTTTTATGCACAATTTGAAAGAGATAAATTACTTTTTCTGCGATTTTTTGTAACAACATCCGCGCGCCGCTGCCGGACACCGTCCGGTCTCCATTTTTCATTGCAAATTTTCTCAAATATATGGTATACTACTATTAAATATATAAAAGAAACAGAAAGGACATCCTTCATGCGCATTATCCGTCAGAAACTTGATCTGGCCGGCATTCCATACCCGGTAGAACAGATCACGCCGCTTCAAAAGATTTTATTTTTTGATATCGAAACCACCGGTTTCACCGCAAAGCGCTCCTCCATCTATCTGATCGGGTGTGCCTTTTTTGACGGCTCTACATTCCGTCTGACGCAGTGGTTCGCGGAGAAGTACGGTGAGGAGAAAAAAGTGATTGAAAGCTTTTTCGATATGGCGAAAAACTATACCCATATTGTACATTTTAACGGCAATAACTTTGATATTCCCTTTATCCAGCAAAAATGCGTGGAATACGGCCTCCCCTATACCTTTGATAAACTGACCGGGATCGACCTGTATAAAAGGATCTCCCCCTATAAATATTTCCTGAAAATGTCCAACTGCAAGCAAAAGTCCGTGGAACAATTTCTCGGCATCCAGCGGAATGATACCTATAACGGCGGCAATCTGATCAACGTCTACCATGACTATGTGAGCAATCCCTCCGATCCCGCCTTTCATCTTCTTCTTTTGCATAATGCGGACGATATCCGGGGGCTGATCCGTATTTTTCCGGTCCTCGCCTATTATGATATGTTCAATAAGCCCTTAAAGGCAAAAAAAGTACAGGCAAATACCTATACCGATTATTTCGGCATGGAGCGTCAGGAACTGTTACTGAAAGTATCCCTTCCCGCCGCATTGCCCGCTCCCATCCGTTTTCATGCAAATTCCTGTTATTTTAACGCGGAAGGCAAATATGCCACCTTCCGTGTTCCGATCTATCAGGAAGAAATGAAATATTTTTATGCGTCCTATAAGGATTATTATTATCTCACCGATGAGGATATGGCGGTCCATAAATCCGTTTCCTCCTATGTTAATAAGGAATACCGTACCCAGGCAACCGCCGAGACCTGCTA
Source organism: Lachnospiraceae bacterium (assembly GCA_022799355.1). Taxonomy (GTDB): domain Bacteria; phylum Bacillota; class Clostridia; order Lachnospirales; family Lachnospiraceae; genus 1XD8-76. The sequence continues at coordinate 76,727 of JAAWOG010000008.1, forward strand.
TACCAGAAAATATTCCTCCTATCTTCCCGAATGGGATCTGCTGATACAGCCTTTCTTCAAGCGGGACTACAGGAGCAAGGAAATTTTCTTTGAACTGACCGATGATATCAAGACCAGCCGTGATACATTCTCGCGCTACGCGGAGCACATTTTACAGATGATGGCGGATTCCTACTGACATAAAAACCCCTTTCCCGAACACATTGTCCCGGAAAGGGGTTTTTTTAAAAGCTTCCATCCACTTTGATGCCTTTGATATCCTCCGCCATCAGATTCATCTTCTTTATCATCTCTTCGATTTCCTGCTGATAATCCGCTCTCTGACCGTCAAGCTGCACCATAGATTCCGTCATCTCATCTCCGGAAGGAGGCGCCACCTGGGAAGGCTCTCCGGAATCCGCTTTCGCCGAATCCGCCATCTCCTCCATCTGCTCTTTCTTTTCTTTGACGGCGTCGAGTTTTTCCTGTTCCTGTTCTTTCTCTTCCGCCTTCTCCTCCGCGTTTTCTTTTACTTCCTCCGCCTTCTCATCCATATGCTCTTTGGCTTCATCCACCAGCATACCGATGACCTCTTTGCTTGCCGCCGCCAACGCCTCGTCTTTCTCCTGCTGGGCCTTCCGGATATAATCTTTTTTCAGACGCTCACGCCTTGTCTCCCGTATCACCGAATTATTTGATATGATACTCTGCTCCGCTTTCCGAATCGTCGTCTCGTGGGGCGCCTTCCGTTTATCCAACGACAGCGCACGTTTCTGATATTCCGTATAGCCCCGCTTATCAAGCTCCGATAAGCGCTCCATCTCTTCATCCGTCAGCGACTTCGAGAGATCGCCCCTTTCATATGCCGCCCTTTTTTCCAGAAGTTCCAGATCCTTCTGCTCCTCAGAGTCCTCCTCCACACCGTATTCCCTGCGCAGTTCATCCTTCTCGGCATTGATTCTGCCAATCTCGTTCTGCGCCTGCTCCATCTCCTTTTTCTGCATTTCAATTTCATTCCTGCATTCCTGGACGCCCTCATCCATTTTCAGTTCCCTTGCAAGCGCATCCTTTACGATCTTATAGGCCTGTTTCTTCGCCAGCGTTTTTTTCTGCTCGATCGGATCAAAATCGCCATTCAGCTTAACCGATGTGTTCTCCTCTTTCTTTTCGTTCCGCTCCTGCCCGGAAATACTGACCATGCCGAACCTGCCCGCCTGCTGCTCTCTGTCAGGTCCCGCCATACTGATGCTGATAGTTGTGCTCATACGATACTGTCCTTTCCCTTTCCATGGTATTAAATCTGAAATCCGTTTCCTCATCCATATCCGGGATTTCGCAAAATATTTCCGCATCCCAGGATAACATTTGTTAATCATAATATATATCGGCTTACACACCAAAAAATAAAGAGCAGTTTTAAAAAAAGCTGCCCGCAAAATGCAAACAGCTTTTTTAAACAGCTTTTAAGGTTTCGCATAGAAGAAAGAACTCTTTCTATCGTATCCGATCTCTTTGTAATTCATAATCTGCTCCGTACTGCCGATAAAGAGCACACCGCCGGAAACGAGCGACTTATAATATTTCGTAAACACCTCATCTTTCGCTTCCTCCGTAAAATAGATAAGCACATTCCGGCAGACAATCAGATGATAGCCTACCTCGTATCTGTCCTTAATCAGATTATGCTGCTTAAAGGTAACACGTTTCTTGATCTCATCGGAAATGCGGTAGGAACTGCCTACCTTTGTAAAATATTTTGCCTTCAGGTCCTTCGGCACGCCGACAAGGCTCTTCTCCGCATAAAGCCCTACTTTCGCTTTCTCCAGAATCACCTTATCCAGATCCGTCGCATATATTCTGATATTTGCAAGCGGAAGGTGCCTCGAAAGCGCCATCACAAGAGAATAAGGTTCGTCACCGGTAGAGCACGCCGCGCTCCAGATTTTCAGATTCTTACCGAATTTCCTGATCAGCTCCGGGAATACCTCCTTATCCAGAAACTGCCACTGCAGCGGATCTCTGTAAAATTCCGAAACGTTGATCGTCATATATCCCAAAAATTCATCCATCAGATCCTTATCCGTCTTGATCGCGGCAATGTAATCCTGATAGCCTTTATACTTATGCTTGCTGATCAGGGTATCGATACGGCGCTTCATCTGTTTTTCCTTGTAAGCCTCCAGATCGATCTTGGTCAGATCAAACATCGCCTTTTTAAAATAGTCATAATCGTATGTCATGGAATCCACCTCTTTACATATCATTTTCAGGAAAGCGATAAAAGGCTGTCCTGATCAGACAGCCCTTTCTGTTGCTATTATTCTTCGTTTTCGTCTGCCTGGCTGGCAATTACGGCATCAATGTCTACCGATACCACATCTGAGTCCTCTTCCGAAGCCAATGCTGTCTGTGCCGGTTCCGGTGCCAGAAGTGCTTTGATGCTCAGGCTGATCTTCTTATCTTCCTCATTAAAGTCCACAACCTTTGCGGTTACTTCCTCGCCAACCTTCAGTACATCCGAAGGTTTCTCAATGTGCTCTTTGGAAATCTGGGAAACATGCAGCAGAGCGTCGATTCCTGTCTCAAGTTCCACAAATGCACCGAAATCTGTCATTCTTGCCACTTTTCCGGTTACCACATTTCCGATCGCGTACTTATCAGCCGCATCCCTCCAGGGATTGGAATCCGCAAACTTAAGGCTGAGGGCGATCTTTGTTCCGGAAATCTCCTTGATCAGCACTCTCTGCGTCTCTCCAACCTTGAATACCTTCTTCGGATTTTCCACTCTGCCCCAGGACATCTCGGAAATATGAAGCAGTCCGTCAGCGCCGCCAAGATCAATGAATGCACCGAAGTCCGTCACATTCTTCACAACGCCTTCCACAATATCGCCTTCCTGAATTCTCTCAAACAGTTCTTTCTGTTTGATCGCTTTCTCCTCGATTACAAGCTGCTTTCTGTCACCGATATATCTTCTCCTTCTGGGATTATATTCGGTTACTACAAACTGAATCTCCTGTCCCGCATACTTGTTTAAATCCTTCTCATAAATATCGGAAACCAGGCTTGCCGGAATAAAGATTCTCACCTCATCCACCACAACGCACAGGCCGCCGCTGAGCACTTCCGATACCACCGCAGTCAGCACTTCCTTATTGTTGAATGCTTCCTCAATTCTCTTGTTTCCGCGGTCAACCGCCAGTCTCTTGTAAGACAGAGTAACCTGTCCTTCGCCATCATTCACCTTCAATACCTTTACTTCCATCGTATCGCCAACGTTCAATACCGTTGTCATATCCACGCCGGAATCATTAGTATATTCGTTTCTGGTCAGAATACCGTCTGATTTATAACCAATATTTATTACAGCTTCATCTGGTTTTACATCAATGACTGTTCCTTCGACTACCTCTCCCGTATGTATTGTTTTAAATGATGCATCGATCATTTGTTCAAAATTCATTTCTGACATAACTTTGAACCTCCCTGATAATATTATTTGGGGTAGACGCCCCTGCTGTAATACCCACCAGACGTACTGATTCCGAAAGTTCCAACTCAAGGTCCGCCAATGACTGTATAAAACAGGTCTGTGCACACTCTTTGCTGCATATTTCATACAACTTTCTCGTATTGGAACTATGTGCTCCACCTATAACTATCATAACATCCGCTTCGGAAGCTATCTCCCTCGCTTCTGTCTGTCTCTCCTCAGTCGCATTACATATAGTATTCACAACACTACCATTATACCCGCTCTTTTTTAAAATTTCAACTAAATATTGAAATTTATTGTAGTTAAATGTCGTTTGTGAAACAATACAGACTTCTTTACCAGTATCTTCCTTTAACTTTTTGATATCTTCCTCCGACTCCACCACAATCGCGGGCACAGCGCACCAGCCTTTTATCCCCTCCACCTCGGGATGTCCCGCGTTCCCGATAATCAGGATCTGTTTCCCCTTCGTGCTTTCCTGCTCCACAATATTGTGAATCCTTTTCACAAAAGGACAGGTAGCATCCACACACACCAGTCCTTTTTCTTCAATCAGCTGACAGATCTCCTTTCCGATACCATGGGAACGGATCACCACGATCCCCTCACGTACCGCCTCCAGCTCTTTCCTGCCGTTCAGCACCCGCACGCCCTTCTCCTCCAGGTCCTTTACCACCTGCTCATTATGAATAATAGGGCCATACGTAAAGATAGGCAGCTTTTTATCCGAAGCCTTCTGCTTTTCTATCTGCTCATATACTGTTTCCACCGCCCGCTTCACACCAAAACAAAAGCCTGCGGACTTTGCCAGTTTTACTTCCATAAAATACCGTTTCCCTTTATGAACCCTGCCGGTCCATCCTTCCGCCGTTTATTCTCCTGACCGCATCAGTCAATAACCATGCCGGCCGCCTTCCTTATCACACAGCCCGATAATCCTGTCGATCACTTCCTCAATTGTCATATCGGAGGAATCTACTAAAAGCGCATCTTCCGCCTGTCTCAGCGGAGAGATCTCCCGATGCATATCCCGGTCATCCCTCTCCTCGATGTCCCTCTTTATGACAGTAATGTCACATTCTTCCCCTTTTGCTCTCAGCTCGTCATAACGTCGCTTAGCCCGCACATCACTGCTGGCAGTGAGATATATTTTCAAATCGGCGTCCGGCAGCACGCAGGTTCCGATATCCCGTCCGTCCATCACGACATCCGCCTCCTTTGCCAGCTTCTGCTGCAGTTCCACCAGTTTTTTCCGGACATCACCGTTGACCGAAGAGGCAGAAGCCATATTGCCCACTTCCTCCGTCCGGATCAGCCCATTGACATTCCTGCCGTTTAAAAGAACTATCTGTTCCCCCTTTTCATAGACAATGGAAATATCCGCCTCCTGACATTTCTCACTGATCTTCTCCGGTTCCTCCGGTGAAATATGATTCTCCAGCAAAAACAATGCCATGGCACGGTACATTGCCCCCGTATCCACATAAATATAGCCTTTTCTCTCCGCGATCTGTTTGGCTATTGTACTTTTTCCGGCTCCCGCCGGTCCGTCGATTGCAATATTATACATCTCTCTTCTCCTGTTCCTGTTTGCCTTATCCATATTAATTTTTATTCTTATCAGTAACTCCTATTCGCCCTCTTCGGCGGGCACAGGGATCTGAATCGTGAAATCTAAAATTTCACGCTAACTCCCATTCGCCCGCCCCAGCGGGCACTTAAATCAGGATTGTGAAATTTAAAATTTCACGCTAGTCCCTGCCAGATGCCCGGTGGACCATGCGAGCTGCAGATTATATCCTCCCGTCAGCGCATCGATATCCAGCATTTCTCCGGCAAGATACAGGCCCTTACAGAGCCGGGATTCCATACTGGAAGGATTTACCTCCGACACCGGAATCCCTCCCTGGGTAACGATCGCTTCCGTAAATCCCCTTGTGCCCGTTATGGTCAGAGGCAGATTTTGTATCAGCTTTACCAAAAAAAGACGCTCTTTCCTTGTCACATCGTACACTTTCTTCTCTCCGTCGATGCCGGAAAGTTCCACCATCACCGGAATCAGCTTTGCCGGGAACAGCCCGCCCAGCGCATTCTTAAAGACTTTGTGGGAATTTTCCTCAAAATCCCGCAGCAGGCGCTTATCCAGCATTTCCTCATCCATCGCAGGTTTTAAGTTTAAAATCAGCTTCGCCTGTTCCAAACCGCCGCCCTCCGGCGCCGTATCCTCTTTCTTTTGACCGGCTCCCACAGGCAGCGCGCGCTCCCTCCCAAAAGCCTTACCGTAATAACTGCTGGCGCTCAGTATCAGAGGGCCGCTGACACCGAAATGCGTAAAAAGCATCTCCCCAAAGCCCTCGTACACAGGCCCGCTCCTTAGGCGTCTCCCATTTCCCGCAAACGCACCGGCATCCGACTTTCCCCGTAAATCCGCCTGCTCCTTCTCCTCCAAAAACAGCTTTACTTCCACATTTTTAAGAGACAGCCCCTGCAATCTTTTGCACCATTGCTCTTTCACCACAAAAGGCACAAGCGCCGGCCTGCAGGGAACCAGGGAATGCCCGGCGCCGGCCGCCAGCTCAAAGCCCGAACCATCGGAACCGGTGGAGGCGTATGAGAGTCCCCCGCAGGCAAGAATCACCGCATCCGCTTCCAGCTTTTTCCCATCCGCAAGCAGAACACCCGCTATCTGCCTTCCCTCCGACTCTTCCGATTCTTTCAGCAGCAGCCTTTTGACTTCCGTATGCAGCCTGACTTCCACATACATCTTACTCAGCGCCCTTTGCAGCGCACCGGTCACATCGGAGGCATGGTCGGAAACCGGAAAAACGCGTCCGCCCCGTTCCGTCTTTACCTGACAGCCATACTCCTCCAAAAAATCCATCATCGCCCGGGCATCAAACTGATAAATACTGCTGTATAAAAACTTACTGTTTGAAATAATATTCCGAAAAAACTGCTCCCGATCGACGGCATTGGTGACATTGCATCTTCCCTTACCGGTAATATAAATCTTCTTTCCCAACTTCTCATTTTTTTCCAGCAATATCACCTGATGCCCTGACGCAGCGGATGCATATGCCGCCATCATCCCGGCAGCTCCGCCGCCTACTACGATAACCCGGCTCATAACAGCCTCCCTTTCCCGATCTTAAAATATACTACTTTTTCTTTCTGCCCTTCTTCCTGACGCTCTCCTTACTGAGCGGATAACTCAGCATCGGCTCCTCCTCAATAAAATTGATCTCATCCTTCAGATACACCTGATAGCTGTTCCAGACTTCCTCTAACGTATGCAGGCTTTCTTTCACTTCCGCCGGACGCTTTAAGCACATCGCCACCACCAGCGCATTGATCACACTGAGCGGCGCTACCAGAGAATCCACAATGGATACCATATTGCTCTTTGCAAACAAATTACAGGAAGAGTACATACACATCGGTGAGTGAATACTGTCCGTCAGGCAGATCACCTTCGCGTTTCTGTCATTTGCAAATTCCATGGCCTTCAACGTGCGCATGGAATATCGCGGAAAGCTGATGCCGATAAAAGCATCCTTCTCACCGATCCGCAGCATCTGCTCAAAGGTCTCACTCATACTCGTCGTCTTGATACAGGCCACGTCTCCGCGCATCATATTCAGATAAAAACACAGAAAGTCCGCCAACGGCTCACAACTCCTGATCCCCGAAATATAAACCTTTTTCGCCCTCAATATGATATCCACCGCCGTCTCAAAGGCGGTGGGCTCCAGGTGGTCTATCGTATCCTGTATCTTATCCTTATCTGACTGCATCACGGAGGTGATCACCTCAAGCTGGCTTCTCCCCGCATATTTTACGCCCATTCGCTGAACGCCGGAAAGCCGCTCTTTCACCCAGCTCTCCAGCGCTTTCTGAAATTCCGGATAGCCATCATATCCCAGCATCAGGGCAAACCGCACCACCGTAGATTCACTGATGTGCAGCGCCTCCCCCAGCTTTGCCGCCGTCATAAATACGGCTTCCTCATAGTGGTCCAGTATATAGGAAGCGATCATCTTCTGGCTTTTACTCATCTCACTGAAACGATCGCTCATATCTTTCATCAAATCTTTTTTTTCCATAGGCGTCTGCCCTTCCCTCTGATCAGCGGAACGCCCGGTAAGCATCCACAAGCTGCCCTACCGTTTCGGTGATGCCCAGATCATAATCTCCTGTGATCACCATACAGGCTGCCCCGTGAATAAAAATCCACATCTTCATAAACAGCCCCTGGGGATCTTCGCAGCCCTCCGATTTCGCCCTGTTTATTTCCTGCAGCACATTGCCCTTTTTCCCGTTCAGCAGCTCATATAAACTTTTCCCGTTTCTGTCCTCACTTAAGAACATCATCCGAAACAGATTCGCCTCTTTCTGAGCAAAACTTATGTACGCAAGCCCAAGATTAACAAAGGGCGTCGCCTGGCTCTTCGGATAATTGTCATAAAACGCCTCAAAAAACAAAGAAGCCTCCTCTAACACCTCCGTCTGAACCTCCTCCATATTCTGGTACACCCGGAATATGGGCTGCGTGGAACACCCCGCAGCACCGGCAAGCTTTCTCGCCGTCAGTTCCTCCACCCCCTCTTTTCGCACCATACGAAACGCAGCGGCAGTAATCTCTTTCTTTGTGATCCTCTCCTTACGCGGCATACATCCCCCATTCCGGCAGCCTCTCTGAAATACGTTTGTAACCCCTTTTTCCGGCCGCCTTTCTCTGTGTTATATTTATTACTTTATACCTTTATACCATCCCGATGTAACATAATAACACTTGTTATTATAAGTCCTCAGGCCCCTTCTGTCAATCCATATACACAAAATTCCCATCACACATTTTTATATGCTGAACTGTTACCGGCTGCCCTCCGTTCCCCCTCACGGAAAAGAACAGCCTGCCAATCGGCAGGCTGTCCCTGTAGTTCTTACAAAAATTACCGTCAAATAAATATCTTAAACAGGATAAGCCCCGTTCTTTGTATCTGCCTGTGTCAGATCCACCTTCTCCTGCTGTGCCTGACGATACTTGAAGAAGTCAACCGCAACCTGAGGGAACAGTGCATAGGACAATACGTCTTCGTCCTGCTGCTTCCATTCTTTCATCTCGGATTCCAGCTTATCCATCTCGTTCTCGATCAGGTCTGCGGGACGGCAGGTAATCCTTTCTTCGCCCGGAATAACCTTATCGATAACTTCCTGGCTCATAGGCTTGATCGTCTGACCGTATTCACCACGCAGTACGGCTTTTGTCTCCTTGGTAGCCATCTTGTATCTCTCGCCCATCAGCACATTAAATACCGCCTGTGTGCCGACGATCTGGGAAGAAGGCGTAACCAGAGGCGGCTCACCGAGATCCTTACGAACATTGGGGATCTCACGCAGCACATCTTCGTACTTGTCTTCCGCGTTCTGCTCCTTGAGCTGGCTCACCATGTTGGAGAGCATACCGCCGGGTACCTGGTACAGCAGAGTCTTGATATTTACGCCGAGCACCTTCGGGCTGAGCAATCCGGTTTCCAGACATTTCTCTCTGTAAGGGCGGAAGTAATCCGCGATTTCAGCCAGCAGATTCTGATCAAAACCGGTGTCATAGGGAGTACCCTTGAAGGTTTCAACCATAACTTCCGTAGCAGGCTGGGAAGTACCGAGAGCAAACGGAGAGATCGCGCAGTCGATTACGTCCACGCCCGCCTCTACGGCTTTCAGATAAGTCATGCTTGCCACGCCGGAAGTATAGTGGGTGTGAAGCTGGATCGGAAGCTTTGTAGCCTCTTTCATGGCTTTGATCAGTTCCGCCGCTTTATAGGGAACCAGAAGTCCCGCCATATCCTTGATGCAGATGGAATCCGCACCCATCTCCTCGATCTTCTTCGCCGTGCTTACCCAGTAATCCATTGTATAAGCATCACCCAGCGTATAGGAAAGAGCGATCTGGGCATGGCCTCTGCCCTCTCTCGCTTTGATTTTGTTCGTTGCGTTTACCGCTTCCTGCAGGTTCCTTAAATCGTTCAGGCAGTCGAAAATACGAATAATATCGATACCGTTGGCGATGGACTTCTCCACAAAGCTGTCTACCACGTCATCCGCATAGGGCCTGTAACCAAGAATATTCTGTCCTCTGAACAGCATCTGCAGTTTTGTATTTTTAAAGCCGTCTCTCAGCTTACGAAGCCTCTCCCAGGGATCTTCTTTTAAGAACCTTAAAGACGCATCGAAAGTAGCGCCGCCCCAGCACTCTACGGAATGATAGCCGACTTTATCCATGGTTTCCACAATGGGAAGCATCAGATCGGTAGGCATTCTCGTAGCAATCAGAGACTGGTGGGCATCACGCAGTATTGTCTCGGTAATTCCAACCGGTTTTTTAATTTGTTCTGACATTTTATTTCCTCCAATTAAAATTTATGAAATAAGCTGTGTCTGACTCGCAAAGCCTGAGAACGCAAAGCATTCTCCCGGGGTGAGCTTTGCTCACCCTTTAAAAGACACCGAAGATAGCCATAAAGGTTCCGGCTGCAACTGCCGTACCGATAACGCCGGCAACGTTAGGTCCCATCGCATGCATCAGCAGGAAGTTCGTAGGATCTTCCTCCGCGCCCACTTTCTGGGAAACCCTTGCCGCCATAGGCACTGCGGATACGCCCGCGGAACCGATCAGCGGATTTACCTTTCCGTGAGTGATCTTGCACATCAGCTTACCGAAGAGCACGCCTGCCGCCGTACCGAAAGCGAATGCCACCAGACCGAGGATAACGATTTTGATCGTATCCCAGTTCAGGAATGCTTCCGCGGAAGTGGTCGCACCTACGGAAGTACCAAGCAGGATAACAACGATATACATCAGTGCGTTGGAAGCCGTCTCCTGGAGCTGTCTTACCACGCCTGATTCACGGAACAGATTACCCAGCATCAGCATACCAACCAGGGGCGCCGTTGTGGGAAGGATCATACATACAACGATCGTAACGATGATCGGGAACAGGATCTTCTCCAGTTTGGAAACCGGGCGAAGCTGCGCCATCTTGATCTGACGTTCCTCTTTCGTTGTAAAAAGTTTCATAATGGGCGGCTGGATAATAGGTACCAGAGACATATAGGAATATGCCGCCACCGCGATCGGCCCGAGAATAGCCGTCTGGCTCAGTTTTCCCGCAAGGAAAATGGATGTCGGGCCGTCCGCACCGCCGATAATGGAAATAGCTGCCGCAGCCTTGTCGTTAAAGCCCATCCAGATCGCTCCGAAATAAGCCATAAAAATACCGAACTGCGCTGCCGCGCCGAGCAAAAAACTCTTTGGATTGGCGATCAGAGGACCAAAGTCGGTCATCGCTCCCACGCCCATAAAGATCAGGGACGGCAGGATCGCCCATTCATCCAGCAAATAGAAATAATACAGCAGGCCGCCGGCTCCGTTCGCTGATTCTTCAATACTCATCATGATATCCGGATAAATATTTACCAGCAGCATGCCAAATGCGATCGGGGTAAGAAGTAATGGTTCAAAGCCCCTGGCAATCGCAAGATACAGAAATACACAGGCAACAAGGATCATCATATAGTTTCCAAATTCCAGATTGAAAAACGCTGTCTGATGAACCAGATTTTCCAGTGTAGTCACAATATAATCCATTTCTTTACCTCCTGTTGTTTTTCAAGTTACTGCATAACACATATTAGTTTAATGTCGCCAGCAGTGCACCTGCTTCAACAGGATCGCCTACCGCAACATCAACGCTTGCCACAGTACCGTCCTGGGGTGCAACAACAGGGATTTCCATCTTCATTGCTTCCAGAATCACAACAGCGTCACCTTTCTTCACTGCCTGCCCTACGCTTGCTTCGAGTTTGAATACCTTACCCGCCGCGCCTGCTTCGATCCTTACGCTGCCTGCGCCTGCACTGGCTGCTTTCGGTGCTGCCGGAGCCGCTTTCGGAGCCGCCTTGGGTGCCGCCGGAGCTGCCTTGGGCGCTGCGCCTGTGGATGCTCCTTCTTCTACTACTACATCATATACGTTGCCGTTTACGGTAATTGTATAATTTTTCATGTTATTTCCTCCTGAATTTATGAGTGATTTCTTTTTATTTTTTTATGAGCTTCCGATTTTCGGGCTTCTTCCTCCCTGGTTCTATCGTCTGATGATAGAACGTACTACATAGCCGTCCGCAGATACGGCACCTTCACTTGCAGCGATTGCCGCCGCGATAACCGCGATCAGTTCCGTATCATCCGTCTCTTCCACAACCGCCGCAGGCTCTGCTGCCTTGACAGGCGCCGGAGCACTCTCCAACTGTGCGGCTTTTCCCCGGAATTTCTCCTGAATCTTCGGAATAAAGTTAAAGCAGGAGATCAGAAGAGAGATCAGGACCAGTACAGCAAACACGGTTCCCATACCCAGTATGGTATTTAAAGCGGCTTTTGTCATCAGCTCGCTCATTTCGTAATCCGGCGAAACGGTAATGCTGTCAATACCTTTTTCCGTTATCACAACTTCTACGACAGCTTTTCTCTGTTTATTATCTTTATAGATCCTGTCGCCCTGAATCATTACTTTCACGTCAGCTTTATCTTCCGTAATGACTACTTCCGTCTCATCGCTGAGAACGGAAATAAAACTGCCGAACTCTTCCGAAGCATCTATCCAGCTGTTCATGGCGTCAATGGTAAGCGCAGCCTCCTCCGGATTTCCGCCGCTCATCTCCACAAACTCAGTCATACTCATGCCGTACATCGCAAGAGTCTGCTGCAGCTCGGAAAGCTGTTCGGCCGTCATTTCAGCGGCTGTTTTCGCTTCATCCTTCGTGATGAAACCGTTCTCCGTCATCTCCTGACCGCAGCCGGTTAATCCAAGGATGCAGACAAGCATGGCAAGACATATTAAAAGTTTCTTTTTCATATATGAAGCATCCTTTCTAGACTGTTCCATGTTTCTTGTCCGGACAGTCTTCTTTCTTTGTATAAAGCATCTCCAGAGCGCCGATCACATATTTTCTCGTATCCGCCGCTTCGATAATGCTGTCCACATACCCTCTTCTCGCCGCGCCCTGTACGCTTGCCTGAAGCTTCTCGTACTCAGCCGCTTTCTCACTGATCACGTCGGCGCCTTTTCCGTCATACATGATCTGTGCCGCATGTTTTGCGTCCATGGAACCGATCTTTGCGGTAGGCCATGCAAAAGTCATGTCCGCACCGATCGCCTTGGAGTTCATTGCCACATAAGCACTGCCAAAAGCTTCGCCGATGATCACATTTACTTTCGGCACGGTCGCCTCCGCAAATGCAGCCATCATCTGCGCTGCCGCCTTTGCCATGCGCTTCTCCGCACACTTGGTGGTAGCATAGCCTTTTACGTTGGTCAGCGTCAGCACCGGAATATCAAAAGCGTCACAGAACTTCACAAAGGAAGCAGCCTTCTCACAGCCTCTCGGAGAGAGATGCGCGTCAAACTTCTCGGAAACCTCGCCTTCTTCATTATAAACTTCCGTGCGGTTAGCCACACAGCCTACCGTGATGCCGTCGAGCCTGATAAAACCGGTTACCATGCTCTTACCGTAGTCAGCCTTTGTCTCAAAGAATACGCCGTCATCCGCGATCTGGGAAAGGGCGATGGATGTATCTCCCACACAGTTTGCCAGTTCTTCGGAAGCCCTGTTCAGGTCATCGCTGCAGTCAGCAACGGCTTCCTCGTCACAGTTTGCCGGTAAAAAGCCGATCAGTTCGCGGATCTTTGCATAAATTTCAGCTTCCTCCGCCACAACATCCACAATACCTGCTTCCTCGCTCTGGAATGCTGCGGAAGATGTATCGCACTTGCCGATCTCGTTTCCGTCAATGGCATTGGGAGAATTTACAAACAATTTTGCTTTGGACTTCTCCATAAATGTAAAATCCGTGAGTGTCGGGAAAACGGCAAGTCCGCCGCCGCAGTTTCCGAAGATCGCCGTGATCTGGGGAATCATGCCGCTTGCCGTAACCTGCTTACTATAGATCTCGCCGAACGCGTTTAACGCGTCAGCGCCTTCCTGTAATCTCAGTCCGGCAGAATCGATCAGCCCGATGACCGGTGCTCCCGTCTTCATTGCCAGATCATAGAGGTTCGTAATCTTCTTTGCATGCATCTCGCCGATGGAACCGTTTAAAACGGTTGCGTCCTGGCTGTAAACATACACAAGATTACCGTCAATTACTCCGTATCCGGTGATGACACCATCAGAAGGAGTCTCTGCCTGTTTCAGATCAAAATCAGTAGCCCTCGCCGTAACGAGCGCACCAATTTCAACGAAACTGTTTTCATCGAGCAAAGCTGTAATTCTTTGGCTCGCTTTTGAAGTAGTGCTCATACTTGTTCCTCCATTTATAATAAAAAATAATAACTACCTGACAGGGACCAAAATCCCCCATGTTGCATACTCGATTAGTATAACATAAGTACCGGAAAAAACACAACAAAAACAACAAAATTTTTTCAAAAAAACAGCGCCGGATCACCGTGCGCTGCTTCTTCCAATTACAATATTCTGTTTTATCAGACCGCAGAAACCATAAACGATTCTTTATTCTGCTGCCTTACGAGCTGCGATTTCAGCCTGCTCTGCAAGTGCTGCTGCTCTTTCAGCGTTCTTACGCTCAAGAATAGCCACTTTTTCCTGCAGTGCTGCGATCTCAGCAGCGTTTTTACGCTCTAAAGTTGCAAGCTGTTCCGCTGTCAGAGCTGCTGCGCCGTCACCGTTCTGTGCTTCCAGGATAGCGATCTTCTCTGCAAGAACTGCCGCTTCTTCTGCGTTCTTACGCTCTAAAGTTGCAAGCTGCTCTGCTACCAGTGCGCTGTCATCGCCCTGTGCTGCCAGGATAGCGATTTTCTCTGCAAGAACTGCTGCTGCTTCCGCATCTTCACGAGCCAGAATGTCAAGCTTCTCCTGCAGTGCTGCAAGCTGAGCTGCTGTCAGGCGCTCTAAAGTTGCAAGCTGTTCTGCTGTCAGAGCATCTGCGTCTTCGCCGTTTGCTGCTGCCAGGATAGCGATCTTCTCTGCAAGAACCGCTGCTGCTTCCGCATCCTTACGAGCCGCGATGTCTTCCTTTTCAGCCAGGACAACTTCCATCTGAGCTTTCTTAGCTTCCATGATCTCCTGCTGCTCTGCAAGAGCCTCTGCCGCTTTTGCTCTCTTAGCTTCCAGTGCTGCCTGCTGTTCTGCCAGCGCTGCCTTACCTGTAGCACCTGCAGTCATACCGCACATACTTACCAGTAATGCGGAAACCACTGCCATGGCGCTGAGCTTTTTCCAGATGTTCATTTTTTTCATCTCGTTCACCCTTCCTTTATAATATAATAATCCGGTTTCTCACCCATATAGATTGTAACTCTACCTGTAAAAACTGTCAAGAAATATTATCCAGGACATACGCATGAATGTTTTCATTGCCCCAATTTCTATTTTCGTTGTTTTTAAAGTTTTATTATCTGCTCTAAGTATTTTTCTGCTTTCATACTGA
>JAAWOG010000043.1 GCA_022799355.1 Lachnospiraceae bacterium
AGTGGGCTTATTAAAGTTACCCTTTTTTACTTCAACTACTTGAAAAAATCTTTTTCAACATTTTTCATTTTACCTATTGACATTTCTTAGCTGGACTTTTCTTTTATGTATAGCTCATATAACATTCAGGCACTCAATCAAAAATAACGATATCAGACACAGTTTTTCATATCTATACAGGCTGCTTGTCCGCATTGCACTGCTTCTCGGAGATACTCTGCTGTGCCAGTATCCCCATGATAAAAATCCTCACTTTTTCAATCGTGGTATCATCTTTGATTTTTTCAATGTCTTCTTTTAACTCCTGCTGCGCTCTCGTCATTGATCTCCCCTCCTCTATGCTGTTTATAACAACACTATAGATTGTTTAATGCAATTTGTCAAGTGGTTTTCCACTGCTCAATGTTGACATTTGCAATATATTTTGATATGCTTACTTCAGTGAGGTTATTGTGATGGTCCATGAACGATTAAAGATACTCTTGGAAGAACTGAATATATCCCAGCGCCAGTTTGCTATGAAAATACATCTTGACACCGGCTACTTTTCAAAGATCATACACGGCAAGGTAAATCCGCCCGACCGGATACTGCTGCTTATCGAAAATGTCTTTCATGTAAACAAAGAATGGCTGGAAAACGGTCAGGGTGAAATATTTTCCGATCAGGATATGCCTCTGGCAAAAAAGCAGGTCCTGGAATCCATCGATTATCTGAGCGACGAACAGGTCAATGCCGTTTCTTCTTTTATCAAATACTTAACCGAAAATCCCAAATTGTGATACGGTAACAAAATGTGATAAAAAGGGTGTGTCTTTATCCGGACACACCCTCTCGCTGTTCCTTTTCGAAAATATTCAGTCAAGGACATGGATATCTTCGGCGAGGGGCTGCCCCAGGGGAACCATCCAGTCGTTGGGCCAATGGGTAGTGGTCGGATCGATGCTGAACATGATATGCCGGCCTTCATACTGCTCCATGCCATCAATGCCCTGGATATTGATCATCAGGACTTCGCCGTTGAAATAGCCATCTTCGCTGGTCCTGAGGCGCAAAGTCTGCGGCGTATCCAGTACAATCATGCGATAAAACTCACCTTCAAAAAACTCACGGGCAGATTCATACTGCTCATAATAAGGAGAGTTGGCGTCAAACCTTTTAAACAGCGAGAGCATCTCGTCATAATCGTATGTATCGACAGTACCGGTAAGAACGATGCGGTCCCCGTCGGCAGGAAGCATACCATTGTCGGACGATCCGGGCGTCTGTGCCCCGCCTGAATCAGGCGTTGTCCAACTGTCCAGCGCAGACAGATCGTCGATCTCATACCATTCGATCTCAATAAAAGCGATCGAATCGGGCATCTGGTCGATTCTGCCCTCCCAACAGGTTTCCCGCCTGAGGGAATCTCCGTCCAGTGTGATCCGGGTAACAGAACCTTCCCCAGTTCCGCCGCTAAATCCCATGGTCATCATTCCGTCTCCGTCCCCCGCCATGGAGAGTCCATCGCGAGTTCCGCCCGGAATCGCTTCGGCGGACTGACGCACGGTTTTTGTATCCGGATCATATTGAAAAACGAGTGTAGAGACTGCGAATGTCCATCCCCCTTCTTCCTTTTCCAACAGCAGCGTCGGAACCAGGTCATCCGGCTGCATCTGCACCAGTGCATACCGATAGCCGACTGTCTCCAGATCAGAAATGGTTTCATTATAATCATAACTGTCCGCCTGGCTGATGATGGTGCGGTACTGTTCCAAAGCCTCGTCGATGGGATCTGTCTCCTCCAAAACCTCAGATTCCTCCAAAGCCTCAGACTCCTTCTGCGACTCCTCCTCTTCCGATTTCTCAGCCCCCTCCGAACCCTCAGGCTCCTCCAGGCCGTCAACCTCTTCGGTGTCCCACGATTCCTGAGCCCCGTCGAAACGGGAGACAGCCCAGACCGCTCCAAGGGCACCAACGCCGACAACCGCGGCTGCGGCAAGAGCGATGAGTCCGATCTTCAGCGCGCCGGAGCCGGCCGCTGCGGCTGTGCCGGCTGAAGCGGCGCCCGCCGCCGTCCCCGCTGCTTCGGCGTTTGCCGCTGTTTTTCCCATACCTGTCGCTTCGGCATCCGCCATTGCTCCAACCGTATCCGCCGCTCTTCCTGCTGTACCCACGCCCTGCGCTGCCCCTGCCGCGGCAACGCCCACGGACCGCGAAGCAAAGATGGCTTGAAGTATCCTGCCATCCGGCACCTCCGCCGCATATACCTTCTGGCTGCGGAAAAGCAGCAGCAGGAACGGGATCGGAGCCAGACTGTAGAGTTTTATGCCCTGCTTCTCCAGTTCCCGGACTTTCTTTTCGATCTTGCCCCGCCCATACATCAGCCGGCTCTTAACTGCGCTCTCAGAAACGCCCATGGCGGCGGCAATCTCTTTCACTGACATCTCCTCATAGTAGAACATACCGATGACAGCGCGCTGATCTTCCGGCAATTCCTCGATGATCTCGCGGATCAGGCGCTTTGTCTCCTTCTGATCGATGATCTGATCCGGAAGATTTTCGCTGCGCTCGTCCGGAAACAGTTCCTCCGCGGGCGTATCCTGCTCATCGCCTGAACCCAGCTCCGTAAACAGCATGGGACGCTTCTTTTTCAGCCAATCTCTGGCCGTGTTGGCAGCAATCTGCCGTACCCACGGCAAAAATTTCTCGTCCCCCTGAAAGCTGTCTAAGTGGGCGAATGCCTTTATGTAAGCATCCTGTACAATGTCAAGCACTACGTCCTCATCCCTGATCATGGACCTGACAGTGTAATAGACGCTGCTGTAAGTCTTTTCATATAAAGCGCCGACGGCATCCTGACTGCCGGTACGCGCCGCGGCAATCAGTTCGGCAAACGTACCGCTCCGGGGAACCGGCTTTCCGCAATACTGACAAAATACAGCATCATTTGCAATTTGTTTTCCACAGAAAGTACAGTACATACTTTATTGATCCTCCTCTATCCCTTTGATGTCCGCGATCCTCCGCAGCATGTCCGCTTTTTTCATCTGTCGGGGGACGATTCGATGAGAGCCCGGGGCATACGCCTGATGAAATCATCCAACATAATCTCCTCTCCTTTTATCCTGTTCATGACGTGATCCTCACACCTATAGAACGAACAGAGGGAACTGTTGGTTGCAGATATTTCAAATATTTTTTTCTACATACAAAAAATTATACGCCGGTTCTCTGATATGGTACTCCCGCACCTGTAAAACAGCCGGTGGTTTCCGGCTGTTTTTATTCCATAGCATTTTATTCCGTTACATCAGTTCAATTTAAACCTGCCCACCAGCTCATTCATCAGACGGGACTGCTCCGACAATTCCTGGGACGTTGCGGCGCTTTCCACCGAAGTGGAGGAAGTGTTCTCTACTACGGTGGAAATCTGATCGATCCCTGCCGTCACCTGGGCAATCGCTGCGGTCTGGCTCTCCACCGCTTCCACCACGGCATTCATCTTAGCCGTCACATTTTCCGCAACAGCGCTGGCCTTTTCCAGAGATTTTGTCACTTTCTCCGCCACCTCACCGCCTTCCATTACGGCGGCGATGGAACTTTCGATCAGCTCCCTTGTCGCCTGTGCCGCTTTACCTGACTGCGCCGCCAAGCTGCGCACCTCATCGGAAACCACATTGAAACCTCTGCCCGCACTGCCCGCCCGGGCCGCCTCCAGTGTCGCATTCAGCGACAGGATATTGGTCTGGAAGGCAATGTTTTCGATGGTATTGATAATCTTACTGATCTCCGTCGCAGAATCGGAAATCTTTTTCATTGCCGCATTCATCTCTTTGACATAATCCACACTGATCCCAAGCTGGGCACTGGTCTGATTTACAAAATCGCCCGCTTCCTCCGCCGATGCGGCCGTCTGTCTGGCGCTCTCCTCAATATTGGCAACGGTGACAAAAAGCTCATGGACCGCTCCCGCCTGCTCCGTCGCACCCTCACTCAGAGACTGGGCACCCTCAGATACCTGGCTGGCGCCGGCGGCAACCATGCCGGCAGACTCATTGATCTGATGAAGCATCTCTTTCAGAGAGCTGTTGATCGCCCTGATGGATTTTTCAATGGCTATAAAGTCGCCCTGGTATGTACGCGTGATATTTCCGCTGAAATCCCCCTGCCCCATCCTGCTCAGATGATGGGAAACATCCTGCACCATATCGTCCAGCCCGTGAATCGTCGCATCTAACGCTTTTGTCAGTTCGGCGGTTTCATCCTGTGATTCCACTGCGGGTGTGGGCGTCTTTAAATCGCCTTCCGCCAGCCTCTCAAGCCTGACAACACACTTCTGAATCGGCACGGAGATTGACTTTCCTACCTTTACTGCCACAGGAAACGTGGAAATGACCACCAGCACCACCACCAGCAATGTCAGCAGAATGCTTCGATCCAGCGTAGACTTAAATTCCCGCTGGCTGGTCTCAATGGCGATGCTCCAGTTCTGATAACCGCCGATGGGCGCATACCCAACCAGTTTATTATCGCCGTAAAACTGATAACTTCCAAAACCGGTTTCCCTCTGGATCATGCGCTGATTCACCTCTGCCACATCCTCCATATCCGGATTTGTTTTGGCGGTTTCTATCATATTGGAGCCTTCCTCTACTACGGATTGCTCCCGATGGGCGATCACATTGCCTTTTCCGTCCAGCACATAAGCCACACCGTCATCCCCCCATGGCAAGACCGACAACAATCTCCGACAAAAAACCGGCATCGATGCCGCCATAGACCACACCGTCAAACCTGCCGTCGGTGATAATGGGAACTTCCAGCAGAAAGATCAACTGCTGTCCGTCGTTTATAATATCGGAAATATACGGTTTCCCGGATGCCTTACACTGCTGAAAATAATCCTCCCCGGCATAGCTGTAACCGGTAGACGAAAACCCTTCGGCATCCATCTTGCCTGTGTAGAGAAAACCGTTGCGCACGGCAATATCTTCTCTGACAGGCACCAGTTCCGGAGCCATCGGATCGGACTCCCTGAAAATATCGGAGGCGGCCGCTTCCTCAAGGGCCGTCCAGTAACTGTCCATACGCCACTCAACCGCATCCGCTGCCATCTGCGTCGCAGGTCCCAGCGTCTTGGTCATCATGCTGTCAATTCCACTGGCATTTAAAAAAGCGGTAATCACTCCGATCAACATGGAACCAATCAGCATTACGGATAACATACTAATTTGAATTTTTGATTTGATCGACTTCATATCTACTCTTCCTTTCATCCGGTCTTTCAGGCATTCTGCACTAATATCATATTATAACCTTTCACTGAAATAACTTTTATACCCTTCTCCAAATATCTCCGTTGCATCCGAAACGATCATAAACGCCTCGGAATCTTCCTCTTTGACAATCTGCTGTGCTTTTGGCGCAAGGGGTTTTCTCATCACGCACATCAGCACCTTTTTCTCTTTCCCGCTGTATGCCCCCTCTCCCTGCAGGGCGGTAACGCCGATATCAAGATCCGCCAGCAGCCTTTCCGTAATCTGCTTTGGATGGTCGCTGATAATATAAATCATTTTCGCCCCGTCTTTTCCGTAGAGCACCGTATCCATCACCACGGAACTGACAAAAATTGCCACCGCCGCATAGAGCGCGGTCTCCAGATTCCGGAACATAATACCCGACAATGCTACCACCACGGCGTCCATGATCAGATACAGATTTCCGGTCTTCAAATGTCTGTATTTTAGCCGCAACACCTTCACAATAATATCAACGCCGCCGGTAGTGGCGCCCGCCTTCAGGATCATCCCCATGGAGATTGCCATAATCGTACCGCCTGCCGCGGCCGCCAGCAGTTTATCCGTCGTAAGCGGTGCAAAAGTCGAAAACATATTGACAAAAGCCGAACTGACTATCGTACAGTAAATGGTGGAAATCAAAAATTTCACACCGAATTTCCATAGTCCCAGCACTAAAATCGGCACATTGATCACTAAAATCCATGTACCCGTGGGAATCGGCGTGATACGGCTGAGCATAATGGAAATACCGCTGACGCCCCCCGGCGCCAGGTTATTGGGATCAAGAAACAGGCTGATGCCAGCAGCATAAGTCAGGGAAAAAACCGTGATTATCACATAATCCCATACCATTTTAAACGCCTTTTTTCGTTCCAGTTTTTCCTGCACCGCTTTTACCATGCACTTTCTCCCTTTCTATCCGATTCTATTATATATTAGTGGTCGTCTGCTTCGGCTGATATCCATTATCTTTCAACGCATCCATAATTTTATTCTTATGCTCCGTGCCAAAAGCTTCCATTGTGATCTTGAGTTCCACCGCCGCGTTCCTGTTTGTGGTCACAAACTGGTTATGTTCGAGCTTGATCACATTGCCGTTCTCCTTCGCGATAATGCCTGCCACACGGCACAGTTCACCCGGCTTATCCGGCAGAAGCACCGATACGGAAAAAATCCTGTCCCGGAAGATCAGCCCCTGCTGTACTACCGAAGACATGGTGATCACATCCATATTACCGCCGCTTAAAATAGATACCACTCTCTTATCTCTGCAGTCTAAATGCTTGATCGCCGCCACCGTCAAAAGCCCGGAATTCTCGATCACCATCTTATGGTTTTCCACCATATCCAGGAAGGAAACCACCAGTTCCTCATCCTCCACCGTGATAATGCCGTCCAGATTTTTTTGAATATAGGGGAAAATCTTTTCTCCCGGTGTCTTTACCGCGGTGCCGTCCGCAATGGTGGATACGCTCTGCAGCGTCGTCACTTTATTGTTCTTTAAGGACTCCTGCATACATGCCGCCCCCGCCGGTTCCACACCGATCACTCTGATCTTCGGATTCAGCAGTTTTGCCAGCGTGGAGACGCCCGTCGCCAGTCCGCCGCCGCCTACGGGTACTAAAATAATATCCACAAGGGGAAGTTCCTTTACAATCTCCATGGCAATGGTTCCCTGCCCTGTCGCCACCGCCGGATCATCGAAGGGATGCACAAACGTATAGCCCTTTTCCTCCGCCAGTTTCAGCGCGTGGGCGCAGGCCTCGTCATACACATCCCCATACAGGATCACCTCAGCCCCGTAACCCTTTGTGCGGTTCACCTTGATCAGCGGTGTTGTCGTCGGCATAACGATAACCGCCTTTACCCCGTAACACTGCGCCGCATAAGCCACTCCCTGGGCATGGTTTCCCGCAGATGCCGTGATCAGCCCCTTTTGTCTCTCTTCCTCGGTCAGCGTACTCAGTTTATAGTATGCCCCGCGGACTTTATACGCCCCCGTAAACTGCATGTTTTCCGGCTTTAAATATACCCTGTTTCCGCTCTGCTTACTCAGAAAATCGCTGTATACCAGCTTTGTCTCCAGTGTGACTTTTTTGACTTCCTCACAGGCTTCCTCAAATTTTTCCAGTGTCAGCATGTTTCACCTCCTGTTAAATTCGTTTTCCTTATTGATACAATTATGTTATCCTTCCCTATCCGCTTATTTGTCCGATCGGCAAACGGTATTTGGTATCCCTGCCCCCATCCCTCCTCACTCCACATCAAACAGGGCATTGACGAATGCCTCCGCATCGAACTTCTGCAGATCCTCCAGCTTCTCGCCCACGCCGATATATTTTACCGGCACCTGCAGCTCCGACTGGATTGCCACCGCAATACCGCCCTTCGCCGTGCCGTCCATCTTCGTCAGGATAATACCGGTCAGGTCCGTCACCGAGCCGAACTCCTTTGCCTGCTGCAGAGCGTTCTGACCTGTGGTGGCATCCAGCACGATCAGATTCTCCCGATGCGCCTCCGGAAACTCTCTCTCGATAATGCGGTTCATCTTCTTTAATTCTTCCATTAGGTTCTTTTTATTATGAAGCCTGCCCGCCGTATCGCAGATCAAAACATCCGCACCCCTTGCCCTGGCCGCAGACACCGCGTCAAACAAAACGGACGCCGGATCGGCTCCTTCTCTGCCGCCCACAAGTTCCACCCCCGCGCGGTTTGCCCACTCCGTGAGCTGTTCCCCCGCCGCCGCACGGAACGTATCGCAGGCGCCGATGATCACTTTTTTCCCCTGCGCTTTCAGCGTGCCCGCAAGCTTCCCCACCGAGGTAGTCTTTCCCACTCCGTTGACACCGATAATAAAGAGCACGGAAGGTTTATTCTCAAAATCATAAGCCGTATCCGGCGCATCCATCTGCTCTCTGATATTCCGTATCAGAAATTCCTTACAGTCCGCCGGCTCCTTGATATGGTACTCCTTCACCTGCATCCTGAGCTTTTCCAGGATCGCATCGGTCGCCCTGATTCCCACATCTCCCATAATCAGGATCTCTTCCAGTTCCTCGTAAAAATCCTCATCGATATTGGGAAAGCCGTTAAAAACGTTATCGATCCCGTATACGATATTATTCCTGGTCTTGGCAAGCCCTTCCTTTAACCGGCTGAAAAACCCCTTTTTCTCTTCTCCCATAGCGCCCCTCCTTTTTATGGACTGATATAACAGCATACTTCCCCGCAGGCAATGTCACCCGCAAATCAATATAAGCCGCACTGCTGCCAAACTCATATATTTCCCATATTTTCTTCCAACTCCGGCAGTTCCATCTCAACTTTATATACTTCATCAATCAAAATATATTCCGCTCCATACAGTTCGCACTTCTCCAGCATCTGTCTGTTGTCCTCGTGTACCGTTTCCTTCGTAACCGCCTCATCACGGCACCGTTTCTCGATAACACTTTCAAACTTCAGTATATCATCAAAATGTTCTTCGATATACCGCTCACTCATCACAAGGCAATAACATCTGATCTTCTCCAAATATTCCTTATCAAAGTCTTTTGCCCAGTCGAAAGGAATATAGCACCCCTCCACAACAAGATTCTGTTCATTTTCAACGGCTGTCTTAACCATTTCACGCACGATGGGCCATAGATAAGCTGTCAATGCCTCATCCTCACTCAAAGGCGTAAGCGTTGTATTACCGCTGCGGATAAGTCCCATCTTCAGATGATCTATGGAGAGATACGGAACTTTATATTGTTCAAGAAGCTTCTGAGAGAGCGCCGTCTTTCCCGTATGAGAAGCACCTGTAATGAAAATAACCATTTCACCCTCCGATCATCACCCCGATATCACCATGCAGCATAAGCCGTATCACACCGCAAAGAACAAGATGCAGCGGATAATACACATAAAACAGGTACTTCATCCCCTTCCTCTTTCCCCGCTCCCCATTATAACACCCAAGCAAAGGAATGGTAAGTGCCGTAAACAACTGAATCACACCATAAACCGGATGAATAAACAAAGCATAGATCACCGCATACATCGCCACATAAATCATCATACCCCGCATCTGTCTCTTAAAATCACCCCGATGCGTCCCGATCTCCACAATCGCCATCACCGCAATGCAGCTCCAGTCGGAACAGAAGGTAAGCACACAGATTCCCAAAATCAAAACCGTTTTCTGCCACTGCTTAACGCTCTCTAAATCCGTTACCATCAGTGCAACAACGCCCCAGAACAGAGGCCAGATCACACTCGTCTGGTTAAAAACAGACGTCCGAAACGGGATAAACGGAATACCGAAGGCGAAATTATAGGCAAAATGGCTAATCAGCGCAAACACCAAAAGCCGCAGGGCATACTTTTTCCTGTTATGGGTATAGTGATACCCTTCCGCAATAAAAAACCAGAAAACCGGCGCCGCCAGTCTCCCGAACACATGCAGCAGCAATATCCACCAGACCATCGGATACCCCGGATATACCACGGAAACCACATGATCCACCGTCATAGCCGCCAGCGCAATGCTTTTTAACTGATTTCCATTCAACTCATAATCCCCTCTGATTTTATCTGATCCGGGCATAAGAATCCTCCGATATCTTCCCGGACTCATCTAAAGATATTTCCAGTATAATATCTCCGCCCAAATCCCCATCGTCCTTCATCTCCACCACAAGATATCGATCTGCCACATAGTAAGCCGTTCCGGCTCCCTCTTCCTCATAATACACTGGCTCCGCCGCACCTTCCGGGGTAATCGCCGCGGCAAAATCCTCCGCTTTCAGCTCTCCTTCCATCCCATAAAGCAAATCTGCCAGCCTTCCCTCCAGCCGGAGGCATACCGCATCATCCGTCAATACCGCTCCCGCCGTCTCCTCATCATATTCTCCTGAAAAAACGGCATAAATCGCTTCGCCATCTATCTGCGCCGAATAAAATGTTCCATGCAAAAATTCAGCTTCCTGCTCATTTTCCTCCCGAAATTCCCCATAAGTAATATTTCTATACCGCATTAATTCCGGAGAAATTTCAATGGCTGCTTTTTCTCTTTCTGCCGCCGTCCGCGCTTCCTCTGCCCCGCCGCATCCGGTCAACATCAATACGATCCCCAGCCAGATACCCCGCCGCATATAACAAAACATCCCTTTTGAAGCGGAAATTCTTCTCATCCTTTTAATCCCCTCGCCTGCCTGTCCATATCCTCGACTACAATGTCATAAATCTCCCCAAGCGAAGCACAATACTCCAGCACCTTCCATGGCTCATTCGTATGGAAATGAATCTTAATCAACTCCTCATCTCCCACAGCCAGAAGACAATCTCCCTCAAAATGTTCACGAAAATATTCCGTAACAGCGTCCTCATCCAGCCCGTTTCCTTCGATCAACAACTGCGTATCATATTTAAATTCCAGCATACCTACTCCTCATCACTTTTCACAAAAAGCTCTAATTTCCGATATCACTTATACATCCAATCTCTCAATTTTAAAGATTACCGGTCTTGTTCCATCAGAACAACAGGCTATCATCTCATTCTCTTTCTTCATCCAGCCCTTCATGATAGAACCTCCCTGCAGCCCCGCATAAATATACCGCGCCACAGCATCCCACGCTTCCGAACAATGCGGCATCTTCGGACCGCCTGCAACCGTATCCGGATCTGCATTCGTTTTCACCAGCGTATTCAGACCGCCATGCCAAAAATGATCCTTTTCCTCATCTCTCTCAAAAATAAACTCATCCCCTACATTATAACATGGACAAGCCCCTGCATTCGGATCAGCACAATACCTCTCCTGCAATTCCGGATATAACTTTTTATCAATCACCGTCACTTTAACCTTATACTTCATACAACACCTCCATATATAAATCTCTCTTCATATTTACGGCGTCTGCCACGCATCCTGCAAATCCACTCGCAGGATGCGTCCCTCGCCGTAATCAGTCATCCAACTCCTTATCAATCAAATCCACGCTCACCAGCGCCGAAACCCCTTTCTCCTGCATGGTGATTCCATAGAGCCGGTCCGCTTTTTCCATCGTCCCGCGGCGGTGCGTGATCACAATAAACTGCGTATTCTTTGTCAGCTTATGTAAATACTTTGCAAACCGCGTTACATTGCTTTCATCCAGCGCTGCCTCGATCTCATCCAGCAGGCAAAAGGGCGAAGGTTTCAGATTCTGGATGGCAAACAAAAGGGCGATCGCCGTCAGCGCCTTCTCCCCGCCGGAGAGCTGCATCATATTCTGCAGCTTTTTCCCGGGCGGCTGGGCAATGATACGGATGCCCGCCTCCAGAATATCCTCATCTTCCATCAGCTCCAGCGTTCCCTTACCGCCGCCAAAAAGCTCCTTAAACACCTTGTCAAACTCGCTGGCGATCTCCTTAAACTTCTCCCGGAACTGTTTCCGCATGGCAGCATCCAGCTCCGTGATAATGTTTTCCAGCGTCTTCTCCGCCTCGATCAGATCATCGTGCTGTCCTTTCAGGAAAGTATACCTCTCCATCACATTTTTATAGTCTTCTATCGCGTTCACATTGACATCGCCCAGCTTCCTGATCTGATCCTTAAGCCCCGCGATGTCCCGCTTCATAGCCCCAAGGTCCGTCAGCTCCTCCTTCCTTAAGGATGCCGCATCGCTGAGGGTAATCTCATATTCGTTCCACATATAGTTGATCTGGGACTCGATGGATTCTTCCAGCTTCTCCTTCTGGGCATTCAAACGGTATACTTCCTTATCCAGCCCTGTCATCTGAGCGGAAAGTTCCTCCCGTCTGTCGAAGAAGGACTTCTGTTTCTCCGAGAGTTCCTCCCTCTTTGCCGTATCTTCCTGCAGCTTTTTCTCCGCCTCACTCTGGGCTTTGTGGGAAGCCTCTATGGTCAGAAGGATCTCTTCTATATTATGGCGCTTCCTCTCCGCTTCCTCGGCGCCCGCCGCCATGCTCTCCTCGATCTCCTGTTTTTCCTTCCGGTGGCGCTCGATCTCCGCATCGATCCTGTCCACATTCTGCTGGCCGAATTCCTGTTTCTGGTGCATCTTTTCTACTTCCACATCCCACTCGGAAGCCTTCGCCGCATAGTCGCTCTCCAACGTGCGGAACTCTTCCAGCTTCTTCCGGAACTGCGCAACTTTCGCATTTTCTTCCTGTTCTAACGCCTCCGACACCTGCAGTTGTTTTTTTACCTCTTCCTTACCCGCCTCGATCTCTTTGAACTTTGTCTCAATCTCCGCCTCTTCCGCTTTCAGATCCCCGAAACCGTGAGCCGTCTCCTCTTTCTTCTCCTTTGCCGCCTCCAGATTCAGGCGGATCGTATTCTGCTCCAGAAAGGCATTCTGCAGCGTCACCCGGAGGGTTTCGGACTGCACTCTGAGGCGATTCCGCTCTTCCCTGATGTCCTGGATTTCCTGCTCCAGCTCATCCGCCTTCTTTGACAGTTCCTTTACTTTCTTTCCCAGTTCCTCCAGCTCCCGCCTTCTGCCCAGGAGATTGCTGTTATTCTTAAACGCACCGCCGGAGATCGCGCCGCCGGGTACCAGCAGTTCCCCCTCCAGCGTGACCATCCTGATTCCGTAGGAATACTTTCTCGCGATTGCCAGCGCATGGTTTACATTGTCCACCACCACAATACGCCCCAGCATTGCCTTTGCCACGTCCTGATATTTCGCATCGATGCGCACCAGCTCATCCGCCATGCCCACGACGCCCTGTTCTTTCAGCACTTCCGGCGTTTTAAACTGCTGAGGGTTTCTGATACTGGTCAGCGGCAGGAAGGTTGCCCTGCCGTATCTGTGCTGTTTCAAAAAACCGATCATCCGCTTTGCGGTCTCTTCTTCCTCCGTCACAATATTCTGGATATTGCCGCCAAGTGCCGTCTCTATGGCGGTCTCATACTTTTTCTCCACCTGAATGATATCCGCAACGACGCCGACAATGCCCTTCTCGGTCTTTTTCTGCTCCATCACCATCTTTACGGAACCGCCGTAGCCCTCATAGCGCTCGGTCAGGTTGCTGAGCGCGTCAAGCCTTGATTTTTCCTGATGATATTTTTCCTTTGTCTCCTGTAAAACCCTGTTGTCCTCGGTGAGGATTCCCTTAATTTCTAAAAGCCGCTTCTCCGCGGCCGCCTGCTTTCCGTTTAACTCCGACACCTTCCGGTTTGTCGCCTCAAATTCCTCTTCCAGCTGCAGCACAAGCTGCCTGGCCTCCGCCTCATCGGATTTTACCCGCACCAACCGGCTGGTCAGCTCCGCCCTGCGGATCTGTGTCTGTTCCAGCATCGTGTCAAAACGCTCAATCTGGGATCTTGTAAGTGCCCTGTCATTTAACGCCTGCATGATCACATTTTTAGCTTCCTCTATCCCGGCGTTTAAGTTTTCCATCTGCGCCTGCACTTCCTCCAGCCGCTCTCTCGCCTCATCCCGGGCTTTTTCCAGCTTTGCCACCTCTTCATCGATGGATGCTTTCTCGGTCATGATCCCCGACTTGTCCGAGGATTTCCCAGCGATATCCGCCTCCACCGCCGAAAGCCTGTGCAGAAGATGTTCCCTGTTTCCCTCCACGGAATGGATCTGCTCTTTGAGGATACCGATCTCTCCTTCTAACTTTCCCCGGATCACGGAAGTGTCCGTCAGCTCGGCACGCGCCTTTTCAATCTCCTCCGCCAGCCGCTCCACTTCCCGCTGGATCTCCTCATATTCTGTCTTGATATGCTCATATTTATCCGCAGTCTGTTTCAGATCGCCGCTGGCTGTCTTATAGTTTTCCTCCACCTTCACAAGCTGCTCGTTGATCTGTTTGTTATCCAGGAGGAACATGTTCACGTCCAGCGTTTTCAGTTCTTCCTTCTTCTTTAAATAGATCCTTGCCTTCTCCGCCTGCTTCTCAAGCGGTCCCGCCTGTTTTTCCAGTTCCGCCAGAATATCGGTGACGCGCAGAAGGTTCTGCTGCTCGTTCTCCAGCTTTTTCACGGAGGCCGCCTTGCGCCGTTTAAACTTTACGATGCCTGCCGCCTCGTCGAACAGCTCCCTGCGCTCCTCCGGTCTGCCGCTTAGGATTTTGTCGATCTGTCCCTGCCCGATGATCGAATACCCTTCCTTACCGATACCGGTATCATAAAAAAGCTCATACACGTCTTTTAGACGGCAGGGGCTGTTGTTGATCATATATTCGCTTTCACCGGACCGGTAGAGCCTCCTTGCCACGGTTACTTCCTCAAAATCCACGGGAAGCTGCCCGTCCTTATTATCCAGGGTGATTGCCACATAGGCATAACCGAGGGGCTTTCTCATCTCCGTACCGGAAAAAATAACATCCTGCATGGAGGCGCCCCGGAGCTGTTTTACTTTCTGCTCCCCCAACACCCAGCGCACCGCATCCGCCACATTGCTCTTGCCGGAACCGTTTGGCCCCACGATACCCGTGATACCGTTGTGAAATTTAAACGAAATTTTGTTCGCAAAGGACTTAAATCCCTGAACCTCTATACTTTTTAAATACATAAATATTCCTCATCAAACCGCCTGCGGTTATTACCGCTTTTTAAGGCGCAAAAGCGCCTCATATGCCGCCTTTTGCTGCGCCGCTTTTTTATTGTGCCCGCTGCCGCTTCCAAGGAGCACATCCCCCTGATACACTTCCACAAAAAAAGACTTATCATGTTCCGGGCCGCTCTCCCCCACAAGCACATAACGGATATCCCCGCCGTCCTTCTGCATCTCCTCCTGCAAAATCGACTTGGCGTCATAAAACAGCGCCTTATCCTCCAAATCCGACAGCACAAAACGGTGGATAAACTCCCTTGCCCGCTCAAAACCGCCATCCAAATAAACGGCGCCTATCAGCGCCTCCATCACATCCGAGATAATGGAGTCCCGCGACCGGCCGCCGGTCATCTCCTCCCCTTTTCCAAGCAGAATATAGCGATCCAGCGAAAGGTCCCTCGCGCAGGCTGCCAGCGACGGTTCACAGACCATCGCCGCCCTTGTCCTCGTGAGCTGTCCCTCGCTCATTTCACTGCGGCTGTTATACAGATACTCGCTGGATATCATCTCAAGAACGGCATCTCCCAAAAACTCGATCCGCTCGTAATCCTTCACTTTATTGATCTTCCGCTCATTCGCATAGGAACTGTGCGTCAGAGCCTGCCTGAGCAGATCCTTATCCCGAAACACATACCCGATCCGCTCTTCCAGTTTATCTATGGAATACTTTTCGTCCATTGTCCCTCTTTCCATCCGTTTACCAAACAGAAAGCCCTCTGCAAGGGCTTTTCTGATAATCCGTTATCCGCATCTTCCTGTGATCAGTTCCATCGCTTCCGCTACCGTTCTGATATGCTCCACGTCTTTCTCCTGTATCCTGATCTCAAACTCTTTTTCTATTTTCATCACAATCTGGTAGATATCAAGGGAATCCGCTCCCAAATCCTCCAAAAAGGTAGTCTCCGGCGTAATCTCCGCCGGATCTACATTCAGCACCTCGGCAATACTTTTACATACTTTTTCAAATTCCATTCTCCAGCCCCCGTATCACTCAAAACAGCGGATACCGCCCCCATGCGCTACCCTGCCGCCGTATTATGAGAGTTCCGTTTCATCTTTTGCACAGAGTTTCTGCCGAATCTGCTCGTTGATCCTCTGTTCTTTAAATGTCACACACTGCAGCACGGAGTTTTTCACTTCCCCTGCCTTCGCGCTGCCATGGGTTTTGACCACAAGTCCCTTTAAGCCAAGGAGCGGCGCGCCGCCGTACTGCTCCAAATCAAACTCTTTGAGTACTTCTTTCAGTGCGGGCTTTATCATAAGCGCCCCTAACTTTGTGCGCAGAGAACCCATCAGGCTCTTTTTCACCTTTTTCAACAAAGAATAGCCCACGCCCTCATACATCTTTAAAACCACGTTGCCCACAAAGGCTTCGCAGACGATCACATCCGCCTCCCCGGCAGGAATATCCCTCGCCTCCACACTGCCGATAAAATGGATATCGGGACAGTTCTTAAGGAGCGGGAAGGTTTCCTTGACAAGGGCGTTCCCCTTCTCCTCCTCGGCGCCGATATTGACAATCCCCACCTTCGGGTTTTTGATCCCGCATACATTCTCCATGTAAATCGAACCCATCTTGGCAAACTGCACCAGCATGGAAGGCCTTGCGTCCACATTGGCTCCGCAGTCAATCAGAAGGGAGGCGCCCTTATCCGTCGGGATCATCGGCGCCAGCGGAGGCCTCTCGATCCCTTTCAGCCTTCCCACGATAAGCTGACCGCCCACCAGTGTGGCCCCGGTGCTTCCGGCGGAGACATAAGCATCGCAGATCCCCTCCTTGACCATCGTCATCGCCTTTACCAGGGAGGAATCCTTCTTTTTACGGATTGCCATCACCGGCGGTTCCGCCGTCTCAATCACCTCGGAAGCATGTACCACTTCCACCTGTTCTTTCGCATAGGTATACTTTGCCAGTTCCGCGTTTACCGCCTCTTCCCTGCCCACCAGATATACCTTTACCTTCTTATTTTCATTCACCGCATCGATTGCCCCTTTTACAATCTCAAGGGGCGCATTATCGCCGCCCATTGCATCCACCGCGACCTTAATATATTCTGACATATCCTCTCCTTGGTATATGGCTCACAAAGCCCTGAATTAAACATTACTGTCTTTCATCATACTAAAAATCATAATAAAAAGCAAGAAAAAAGCAAGAAATGCTTGGGAGTTTTCCAAAAATCTGGTATAGTAGTGAACAGAGTAAAATCAAAAAACAAAGGGAGGAAACACCTTGAAAACAAAAAGTATAACATCTATCCTGCTTTCAGCCATACTTCTGCTCTCCGCCCTCTCTCTGACCGCCTGCGGCGCCGGAGGGAAAGAGGCCGAAGGGAACACTTCTTCAAATACGGATGCCTCATCGGCTGCGGATGCGGACACATCATCAGAGGAGGGCGCGGCAGACAGCGCAGTCTCCTATCTGCCTTTGGAGGAGGGCGATACGGCGCCGGATTTCACCGCCGCCCTGACAGACAACACGGAATTCACCCTCTCCGATCAGCAGGGAAAAGTCGTTCTGTTAAACTTCTGGGCGACCTGGTGCGGTCCCTGTGTAAGAGAGATGCCCGCCCTTGAAAAACTGCACGGGGAATACGGGGAAGACGTTGTCATCCTTGCCGTAAACTGCATGGAGAGTGAGGATACCGTAAACGCCTTTCTCGAAGAAACCGGCTACACCTTCCCGGTTGCCTGCGATATGGAAGGGACTATCCTTGCGAAATACCCTTCCCAGGGAATTCCTTATACCCTTGTGATCGACGGGGAAGGCATCATCCGGAACATCTATGTGGGCGCCCTGGATGCCGAGACGCAGTACCTGGAATATAAAGGAGCCATCGACGCTATCCTGGATGAAGCATAAGCAGGCGGACGCCTTGCGCATTTTATGTTCCTCACGGCCAGATAAATGGCTTAACGAAATAACATTGCTGAAAGGCAAGGGGATTATAACAGCTAAAAGGATTGTAAAAATCATATGAAACAATCAAAAAACACAAAAAAACAACAGGATCCGCTTTTCACAAAACGGATCGGAAAGGTAATTCTCGCGGCGGCCATCGCTCTGCTGATTCTCGGCATTGCCCGGAACGGACAGGCGGATGTCAGAAACAAAGCGGTGCGCATCTGCTACGAGTGCATCGGAATCGGATGAAAAAGAAAAGAAAACTGGTGCAGCTTATCTGCGCCGTCTTATATAATTGTCATATCACAGGATTTGCCAAAGGAACCATTTATCAGGGCTCTCTGAAAAGCGCCTGCATCCCGGGGCTGAACTGTTATTCCTGCCCGGGGGCTGTTTTTTCCTGCCCTCTTGGCTCTCTGCAGAGCGCGCTGGTATCCTCCAAATACCGGTTTCCCTACTATATGCTGGGCGTACTTTTACTTTTCGGCATACTGCTCGGCCGGATCATCTGCGGTTTTCTGTGTCCTTTCGGACTTGTGCAGGAACTGCTGTATAAGATTCCCTCCAAAAAGCTGAAAAAAAGCTGTTGGACAAGAAGGCTCTCTTACCTGAAATATGTGATACTGGCAGTTTTTGTGATAGGAATCCCGCTGATAAATCTGACGCCGGGCTTCTGCAAATATATCTGCCCCGCCGGCACACTCGAGGGCGGTATCCCGCTGCTTATCAAAAACGAAAGCCTGCGGCAGCTTGCAGGCGGACTTTTTCAGTGGAAGGTATTGCTGCTTACAGGAATTTTGTTGTCTTCCGTTTTTATCTTCCGCTTTTTCTGCCGGTTTTTTTGTCCGCTGGGCGCCTTTTACGGGCTGTTTCATAAATTTGCCCTGTTCGGCGTGCGGATCGATGAAGAAAAATGCAACAACTGCGGCGCCTGCATCCGGCACTGCAAAATGGACGTCAAAAAAGTCGGCGATGCGGAATGTATCCAATGCGGCGAATGCATTGGAACCTGCCATGCCTGCGCACTGAAATACGTAAAAAATAAAACTTTTTAGAAAAAAAGGATTGAATCAAATGGCACAACGAAACCTGTCCGAAGGACCTATCACAAAAAACATGCTCCGATTCGCGTTTCCGATGATCTGCGGCAATATGCTGCAGCAGCTCTACAATGTGGTGGATACGCTGATCGTTGGTAAATATCTGGGCACTACGGCGCTTGCGGCGGTGGGGAGTTCCTACGCGCTGATGACTTTTCTGACCTCCATCCTGCTGGGGATGTGCATGGGAAGCGGCGCCATGTTTTCCATCCGCTTCGGAGAAAAAAATCAAAAACAGCTCCAGGAAGATCTTTATGTTTCCTTTTTCCTGATTGCCGCCCTTGCGGTTTTGATCAACGGGATCGTCTTTCTCTTTATCGATCCCATTATGGTGCTGCTCTCGGTCCCCGCCGACACGTATTCTCTGATGCGGGAGTATCTCTGGGTAATCTTTTTCGGTATCGGCGCCACCTTTATTTATAACTATTTTGCCGCCGTCCTGCGGTCTCTCGGCAACTCCCTTATCCCGCTTATCTTTTTAGGGATATCCGCCGTGATCAACATCGTTCTCGATCTGTACTTTATCTTATCCTGCGGCTTTGGGGTGGCGGGAGCCGCCTTTGCCACGATACTGGCACAGTGGTTTTCCGGCATCGGCATTGCCTTATACTGTATGCTGAAATGCCCTTTTATGCGTATTGAAAAACAAAACAGGCGGTTTTCTTCCGCCACCATAAAGGAGATCACAAACGCTTCCCTTCTGACCTGTTTGCAGCAGTCGGTCATGAATCTGGGAATCCTGATGGTGCAGGGACTTGTCAACAGTTTCGGCAGCATCGTTATGGCAGCCTTCGCGGCAGCCGTGAAGATCGACGCCTTTGCCTATATGCCTCTGCAGGATTTCGGCAATGCTTTTTCCACCTTTATCGCCCAGAACTACGGGGCAAAAAAGCCGGAGCGGATCAAAAAGGGGATACGCTCCGCCGCCGGATGCGTGGTATTGTTCTCTCTGATCGTCTCCGTGCTTGTCGTCGTATTTTCCAGGCAGCTCCTGCTTTTGTTTATCAAGCCGGAGGAGACCGAAGTACTCGCCGTCGGCATGTCCTATCTGCGCACCGTGGGAATCTTCTACTTCGGGATCGGCGCGCTGTTCATGCTCTACGGGCTCTACCGGGCGATCAACCGTCCCGGTATGTCCCTTGTGCTGACCGTAATCTCACTGGGCACAAGAGTGGTTCTCGCATACCTGCTCTCTCCTTTTCCCGCCATCGGCGTTGACGGTATCTGGTGGGCAATCCCGATCGGCTGGTTTTTAGCGGACTCTGTGGGGATTATCTACTATCTTTATTATGAAAAAAAGCGGAGAGGAAGCGCAGCGTCATGATGCGGCAGATATTGATTATCGATGATGATGTTTATATCGGAAATATGCTGGAAGAAGTCCTTCAAAAAGAAGGATATCAGGTTCTGCGCGCCTATTCCGGCACGGAGGCTTCTCTGCTTCTCTCCTGCGCTTCTCCCGATTTGATTCTGCTGGATCTGATGCTGCCCGGACTCTCCGGCGAGGAGCTTCTCCCCCGGATCAGGAACATTCCCGTTATCGTAGTCAGCGCAAAGGCGGATCTCGACAGTAAGGTAACGCTTTTGCTGAAGGGCGCCGCGGATTATATCACAAAGCCTTTCGAAATCCGGGAACTTCTGGCGCGGATCACCGCGGCATTGCGTAAATGTACCCTTCCCGCCGGCGATATCCTTTATTTCAGTGATCTGTGCTTCAATACGACGATGCGCACGGTTTCCTTATCCGAAAGCAATGCATCTGCGAATCCCCCGAAGAGTGCCCGGCTCACCCGCACGGAAGCCGCCATCTTAAAGATCCTTATGCTGCATCCTTCCCAGATCATCGCAAAATCCCATCTTTTAGAACGGATCAGCGAGGAAACACCGGACTGCACCGATCAATCCCTGAAAACCCATATCAGCAACCTGCGTAAAAAACTAAGGGAGATCGGCGGCAGAGAATATATCGAGGCAGTCTGGGGGATCGGATTTCATCTGATCGGGGAAAAATCTTAACAAAATCTTAACTGTTTTCTTATCCGTTTTCTGAATGCTTCTCTTGTAATATAGGGATATGCAAAACAATAAGGAAGGAGAAGCAATCATCATGGATTATGTTTTGACATGCAATGATCTGGATAAAAGATACGGCAATTTTTATGCACTCTGCAGGCTGTCCATGCATGTTCCCAAAGGAGCCATCTATGGCCTCATCGGAAAAAACGGTTCCGGAAAAACCACTTTGATGCGCCTGATCTGCGGGCTTTCCCACCCCACTGCCGGCAGCTACACCCTCTACGGCATAACTTCCGACGACAAAAATATCTGCCGCTCCCGCAAAAGAACAGGCGCAATCGTAGAAACCCCAGCCGTTTATCTCAATATGAGCGCCACAGAAAATCTGGAACAGCAATACCGTATACTCGGGCTCCCCTCTTTTGACACCCTGGAAGAAATTCTGGAACTGACCGGACTTTCGGATGTCGGGAAAAAGAAAGTCAGACATTTCTCACTGGGGATGCGGCAGCGGCTCGGCATCGCCATCGCCCTCTGCAGCAGTCCTGACTTTCTCATACTGGATGAACCCATTAATGGTCTTGATCCGCAGGGCATCATCGAGATCCGGGAACTGATTTTAAAGCTGAACCGGGAACAGCAGGTTACGTTCCTGATCTCCAGCCATATTCTGGATGAACTGTCAAAAATCTCCACCCACTACGGTTTTATTGACAGGGGACACATGGTCAAAGAAATCAGCGCCAAAGAACTGAAAAACCTCTGCCGTAAGTGTATCCGCGTGACTGTCGCCGACACAAAACCGCTGTGCCTTTTACTGGACCGGTTAGGGCTTGATTACCATATTCTCTCCGGTACGGAGGCAGATATTTATTTGAGCTCTCCCTCGCATACCGATGCTTTCCCCCGTCCATCCGCCGCCGGCATAAGCATTACTTCCCTGGTGATGGAACTCTCCAAAGGGCACTGTGAGGTGCTGTCGCTGCGGGAGCATAATGAAAGTCTGGAAAACTACTATATGAATCTGATCGGAAAGGGAAAGATTGAAAATTAAAATTTTCAATCGCGAGATTTGTGTCTGCGCATTGCAGGCTCAACTGAGCCAAAAACAACGCTGAAATGAGGAAAAAACATGTATAATTTACTATCTGCTTATTTTACAAAACTATTTAAAGACAAATTATTCTGGCTGATCGAGTGCGTCATCGTTTTATGGGCGTCTTATGTCTTCTGGCTTGCCAGACAACAGTTTGTCTATGGGATGCACCATGTAAACGAAGTCTTCCATACCAATCCCTATTTTTTTAATGTGTCAATCTGGCTTGGCATCAGCCTTGCCCTCTACAGCGCCTATTTTACAGGAACGGAATACCATGACGGCGTTCTGCGCAACCAGATTATCTCGGGGCACAGGCGTTCCGTGATCTATCTATCCCACTATCTGCTCATTCTGCTGACCGGCATTATGCAGGCTGCCGCTTATTATCTCGTTTTTATCATAGCGGACAGTTTCTTTCTCGGTTTTTCCGTTATACATATGCTGGTAAAGCCCGCGGAATATATCCTGCTGATTTTCCTTGCGCTGCTTGGATACTCCGCTGTCTTTTCCTGTTTTTCGATCCTGCTTGCCAATAAAAGCGCCGCAGTATTTATACAGCTTCTGCTTGCCATCCTGATGTTGTATTTCGGTTTCGCAACGGTAACCTCTCTGCAGGAGCCGGAAACTGTCGTCACCAATACCTACTACGGCGAGCACAGGAGAATACCCAATCCGAAATATCTGACCGGCACCAAACGGGAAGTCTATGAATGGGCGGATGCCTTCCTTCCCTCTTCCCTGATCCTGCACGGCGTTATGACGGATAAAAACGGCATTATGACGGACAAAAAAGACGGGGCACCCTTCCATGTGAAAATCCCCGTCGGAGCGACTTTGCTGACCGTTTGTTTTACGGCTTTCGGACTGTATGGCTTTTCCCAAAAAGATTTGAAATAAAGACAGGTGCCCTCATGTTTCTTTGGATTTTGTGTATAATACTATCTCTCATTGTTTTATTTTTATTGTATAAAATCTATACTATGCATAAGGCTTTGCGGGATATCTGCGCTTTGTTTGACAGGCATCTCATTATGGATACGAATACGCTAATCACCGTTTCTTCCGGGGACAGGCATATCAAAAAGCTTGCCGGGAAACTCAATGAAGAACTGAAAGTTCTGCACGGTCAGCGCAGGAACTATTTGCAGGGAGACCAGGCATTAAAAGAAGCCGTCACTAATATTTCCCATGATCTGCGCACACCCCTGACCGCAGTCAGCGGCTATCTGGAACTGCTTGCCAAAGAAGAACTAAGCGAAGACGCCGCGAGGTATCTGTCCTGCATCCGAAACCGCACCGAAGCTTTAAAGTCTCTGAGTGAAGAGTTGTTTCGTTATACGATCTCCCTCCGGGGCGAAAAAATGACGCTGGAATCTTTGGATATCCGAACCGTATTGGAGGAGAGCCTGCTTGATCTTTACGGAGAGATGGTTCAAAAAGAGATGGAACCGGAAGTTCAGCTTCCGGAGGTTCCGGTGATCCGGCAGCTAAACCGCACCGCCCTCTCCAGAATTTTTACCAATATCCTGCAAAACGCCCTGAAATACGGCAAAAGGCCTTTGTCCATCTCTCTGGATGAAACAGGGGAAATCCTGTTCAGCAACCCTGCCCCTTCTCTGGATCAGGTGCAGGTCGGGAAACTGTTCAACCGGTACTTTACGGTGGAAAACGGAAAAAATTCCACCGGGCTCGGACTCTCCATCGCAAAAACCCTTGTTCAGGAGATGAAGGGGGAGATTCATGCGGAATATAAAGAAAACCGGCTGTCCATCCGAATCCTGTTTCCGAAGAGATAGCCGGTTTCTGTCTGTTTTATTGTTACAGCCCTGCTTTTTTCATCCCGTATACCGCCACATTTCCCGCTGCCTGCTGCTTTTTCTCTCTCACCGTCAGGCAGGCAAGTTTTTCAAGACATCCCCGCATGGGAAGCAGCACCAGTGTTGCAGATATATTAAATATACTGTGTATTACAGCAATGCCGGCAGTGTCCGCACTCTTTGACATAAAGTCAAAAGGAATCACCGCATGCAGTCCGTAAAACACGCTCATAAACAGCAGCGTCCCGATCAGGTTGAAGTACAGGTGGATAAACGCCGCCCTCTTCGCATTTTTACCGCTGCGGGAGGCGGAGATCAGCGCCGTCGCACAGGTGCCGATATTCTGTCCCATAATGATCGGAATCGCGGAGGCGTAGGGCACCGCCCCGGTTGCGCACAGCGCCTGTAAAATACCTACCGATGCGGAAGAGCTCTGGATCACCGCCGTCAGCAGGGCTCCCATCAGCATCCCCGTGATTGGATGGGAGAACATCAGAAACAGGTTGGTAAACGCCGGAATATCCTTTAAGGGCGCTACCGCTCCGCTCATCGCCTCCATGCCTGTCATCAGGATGGCAAAGCCCAAAAGAATCCCGCCGATCTGTTTCCGTTTTCCTTTTTTGGCAAACAGATAGAGGCAGATACCGATCAGCCCCAGAATCGGTGAAAAAGAATCCGGTTTCAGCATCCTGACAAAGAAATTACTGCTCTCGAGCCCCGCCAGAGACAAAATCCAGGATGTCACCGTCGTACCGATATTGGCCCCCATAATAATTCCTACCGCCTGATGCAGCGTCATAATGCCGGAATTGACAAATCCCACCACCATCACCGTAGTGGCAGAAGAAGACTGGATCACCGCCGTCACGGAAGCGCCCAAAAGGACTGCCCTGAGCGGGCTTTTCGTCAATCTTCCCAGAATATATTCCAGCCTGCCTCCCGATAATCTCGACAGATTAACTCCCATAAAATGCATCCCCGCAAGAAACAACGCCAGGCCGCTCAACATTAAAAATATAGAAAATATACTCATAAACAAATTCCTCCCGTATGGACAGATCAAAACGGTGAAACAACTTCTCACATCATCTTACTATCTATCTTACAGAAGGAATGTAAAATTATAACCCGCAATATTGTAAAGTTCCTGTAAAATATGAGCCGATATACACGGTAAAAATTTCCTTATTTTGGTAAAAAAACCGTAATTTCCGTCCCTTTCCCAGGCTCACTTATCAGCCTGATCTCCCCGTTATGGTACTGCACCGCATGTTTTACGATGGAAAGCCCAAGCCCTGTCCCGCCGGACTGTTTGGAGCGGCTCTTATCAATCCGGTAAAACCGCTCAAAAACATGGCTCTGATCCCCCGGAGGGATACCTATCCCCGTATCTTTTACAGTGATCACCGCCCTGTTCTCCTCCTCCCGGATCTCCATGTTCACGGTGCCGCCGCCCCTGTTATATTTGATGGCGTTGTCACAGAGATTATAGAGGATCTCCATAATCAGGCGGTAGACGCCCGTTATCTTCACGTCCTCTCCTTTCAGAAGCAGAATAATATGCTTTCTCTTTGCCGCATCCTGCAGCAGGGCGCGGACCTCCTTCGCCACCTCCAAAAGCCGCACCGTCTCTACGGGAAGCGAATCCCCGGTATCAAGCTGTGAGAGACGTATAATATCCTCCACCAGCGTGACCATCCTCGCCGCCTCCTGCCGCATCTTTGCCGCAAATACCGGAATATCCTCCTTTTGGACCAGTCCGTTTTCCAAAAGCTCCGCCGTTCCCATAATGGACTGCAGCGGCGTTTTCAGTTCATGGGAGACATTCGCCGTAAACTCAATCCTGTCCTGCTGTGCCAGTGTATATGCCCGTTTCAGCTCCTGATTCTGTTTATCGATTCTCTTCAGCAGGGGCGATAATTCCTCATATACCTCATTTTTCATGGGATTTTCCAGATCCAGCCTGTTGATCGGCCTGACGATATTTTCCGACAGCCGCAGCGCCAGCACCGCCGATAGTACAAGAGCGATTACCAGAACAAGCATGATCGGCTGCTGCATTCCGATCACCACCGCCCCTAACGTAATGCCCGTCCGGGAGATACGGATCACCGAACCATCGTTCAGCCCTTTCGCATAATAATCCGTTTTCTCCATCAGCGTGGCGGAATAACGAACGCTGTGCCCCTCTCCCTGCCGAAACGCCTCCAGGATCTCCTCCCGCTGCCCGTGGTTTTCCATCGTCCCCGCATCCGCAGCCGTATCATAGAGCACTTCGCCCTCCGGTGAAACCAGCGTCACGCGGCAGATCCCGAAATCCGTCTGCTTCAAATACTCTATCCCGAACCACTCCACCCCGGAGGCGGCGATTTCCAGTTCGTTTTTCAGTTTTTCCGACTGCTGCCGTTCAAAATAATGGTAGAACCCTCCGAAAATAAATACCATGCCGGAAAACAGGACCACCAGCGCGGTGAACAGAATATTGCGGAATATTTTTCTGCTCATGCCTTATCCTCCAGCCGATACCCCACTCCTCTGACGGTCTCTATCATACCGCCGTATTTTCCAAGTTTTGAGCGCAGCGTTCTGATATGCATATCAAGGGTTCTCGTCTCTCCCACATAGTTGTCCCCCCACACCCGAAGAAACAACTGTTCCCGGGAAAAAGCCGTCCCCGGCTTCTCCAGGAAAAGACGCAGCAGTTCAAATTCTTTGAATGTCAATTCAATGCGCGCACCGTCCACGGACACGGTCCGCTCCTCCTTATGAAGCAAAATACCGCCGGCTTTCAAAAGGACATCGCTCCCATCCTTTTTGCACCTGCGAAGCACCGCCTTCACCCTTGAAACCATCTCCATCATACCGAAAGGCTTTACCAGATAATCATCCGCCCCGATATCCAGGCTTCTCACCTTCTCATGCTCCGCCCCTTTTGCCGTAGCCATGATTACGGGAATATCCGCCGTGCCCTTATCCGCTTTCAGCCTCTGCAATATTGCCACGCCGTCCATCTCCGGCAGCATAATATCCAGCAGGATCAGATCCGGCTTTTCCTTTTCCAGTGCGGCAAAGAAAGACCTTCCCTCCGCAAACCCTCTCGCCTCAAATCCCGTTGACCGCAGGGAATACACCTCTATCTCCCTGATATTCTCATCATCCTCCACACACCAGATCAATGCAACTCCTCCCTGTCATAAGAAATTAAGCAAATATCCTGAAACAACTGATATAAATTCAGAAGACAACATATCCATTTCACAGTATCAGTATATACAACAGATGTAAAATGTAAAGGAGCGCCAACGTAAAATTTTTGTAAAATAACATACCCACGGCGTTATGGACTCACCTGCTTCATTAATATTTATACTGATTGGAAGCATCAATTGTTCACAGCCACACCCTCTCTTCCGCGCAGCCATATATACGCGATCACACAGATCACCACGGAAACCGCCGAACCTGTGACCGTCGCAAGCCCCATGGGGAACAGCGTGTCCGCAAACAGTTTTGATGCGAGATATGCAAGCGGAATGCGGGCGCATACAATAGCGACGGCATTATGTAAAAAAGAAAGCCCGGACATGCCTCTTGCACAAAAATACCCGCTGAAACAAAAATGTACGCCGGCAAACACACAGTCCCAGACATATCCCTTTAAATACTGCCCGCCAAGCCGTACCACCTCCGGTTCGTTCCGGAATATGCCGACCACAGGCTCCGCAAAAAACTGCATCAAAAACGCCGATATCGTCCCGAAGATAACCGCCGTCAGGATGGCATAGCGCAGCGTCTGCTTTGCCCGTTCCTTCTTTCCCGCACCGATATTCTGGGCTGCCAGCGCCGACACCGCAGAGAGAAGGGAAGAGGGCACCAGAAATAAAATACCGATAATCTTTTCCACCACCCCTACCGCCGCCGCGTCAAAAAGTCCTCTCTTATTGGCGATAATTGTGATCAGCAGAAAGGAAATCTGGATAAACCCGTCCTGCACCGCCACCGGTACTCCAATGGAAAGCAGTTTCCCCATCACCGCCCGTTTCGGCTTCAAATCGCCGGAAGCAAGCCTGATATGCCGCATACCGCTGTCCGTTTTGATGCGAAACAGCGCCGCCCCGACACTGATCGTCTGAGATAAAGTCGTCCCCAGCGCAGCGCCTGCCGCTCCCATCCCCAGCGCCCCGATAAAAATATAATCCAGGACAATATTGGAGATGCAGGCCACCGCAATAAAATACATGGGGCTCCTGGAATCTCCCATTCCTCTGAAAATGGAACTGATGATATTGTAAGCCGTAATAAAAGGAATCCCGATAAAACAGATCGTCAGATAGGTAACCGTGCTGCTCACAGCCTCCGCCGGCGTGGACATGGCATTTACAATGGGATCAATGCACAAAGTCAGCAATACCGCCGCCGCCACGGAAAGGCTTAAAAACAAGGTCACGGTATTCCCGATCGTCACAAGCACCTGCTTCTCATTTTTTGCCCCTGTCTCATGGCCTATGGAAACCGTGGTTCCCATTGCAAGCCCAACGATCATCACAGTTATCATATGCATAATCTGGCTGCCGATCGAGACAGCCGTGGTACTCTCCACCGCATTGAACTGTCCTACGATATACAGATCCGCCATACCATATAGTGTCTGCAGAAAATAGGAAAAAAAATAGGGAATCGAAAACGAAAGCAGCGTTCCGAATACATTTCCTGTTGTCAGTTCTTTTTTCATCTTTTTTTGTTCCTTTCCCGGAAGCATCCGGCAGCCCCCGGCAAAATATTCCAGTCTTCCGGCTCCGGGACAGACAAAGACACCCCCGAGAGATATCCAAACTCTCCTTTTATCTCCGGAAATTCCACTCTGCCGGCATGAAGAAGCTGATAGCGAAACACATGATCTTCCTGCCTCCTTAGCGCCTGGCCGTACTTTTTGTCCCCCAGCACCGGATGCCCGATACCGGCAAGATGCGCCCGGATCTGATGGCTCTTTCCCGTCACCAGCAAAATCTCCAGTTTTGTGCAGTCTCTCTCTTTGACATAAAAAAGAGGGCTGATCACCGTTTCGATCTTTTTATATTCCCTTTCAAGCCCCGGCTCTCTCAGCTTCCGCCTCTTAAATTCTTTCTCCGAAATGATCTCCGAACGGTTTCTCTTTTCCTCCTTTTTCAGGTAGCCCTTCAGCGTGATCTCCTCTTTTATCCTACCCTGCACATAAGTCACATAGTATTTATGCAGCCCCCTCTCCCGCAGCATTTCCGACAAAAACTGGCTGCCGCGGACACTTTTGCCGCAGAGCATAAGCCCGCTTGTATTACGATCCAGCCGATTGCATACCGAAGGTCGAAACAGGACAAGTTCCTCCTCCGTCATCCTCCCCTTCTCCAGCAGATATCCAATCATCCACTCGTTTAAGGAAATATCCTTCTTATCCGCCTTCTGGGACAAAATACCCGCCGGCTTATTTAAAA
This sequence comes from Lachnospiraceae bacterium, assembly GCA_022799355.1. Taxonomy (GTDB): domain Bacteria; phylum Bacillota; class Clostridia; order Lachnospirales; family Lachnospiraceae; genus 1XD8-76. The sequence goes on from JAAWOG010000043.1 coordinate 29,245, forward strand.
TAAGAATATTATCATCTTCGTATACGGCAAAAATCCCTTTCAGTTTTTGATAAGCCTCCCGGTAAGCCTGACAGGCATCCGTAAAAGACATCTTCTCCGGGATTTTTTCATCGCCATCTCCACGCTCTCTCCCGATCTGTTCCCGGTCCGAAAATGTCTCCGAGAACTTCCGATAGGTCTCTTCCGAAAAAAACACCTCCACCGTATCCCCTGCGGCAACCACTTCATTTCCCGTCGCTTTCTTTTCATTTAATGTAATATTCTTTTTCCGGAGCATTTTATAAAGAAAACCGGAAGCCGCCCGGGGCAGCAGTTTTTTCAGATATTTATCAAACCGCCACCCTGCTTCCTGCTTTGTTATCACAAATTTCCGCATATTATATTATTCCATTTCTTTCGGACATCAGAAACATAACAGAACTATCCTGTCTTACAGAGACAGATTCTCCATCAGTTCCAGCACTTTCTCGTTAAATTCTCCGTTATCCTCCATCTCCGACTCCCGCAAAGATTTCAGCCTCTCCAGATACTTTCCTCTCTCCCTGAATATCTTTACCGTGATATCCCGAAATCCGTTTTGTGACAACAATGTCTTTACATGCTGATAACACGCCCCCTCATCGAAACCTTCCTGTTCCGTGATGCCGATCAGGCTCTTCCCTTTCATCACAAGATGGCTGATCTGAAAATTCTTTGCATAACTTGTCAGATACAGGTCATACCGCTCGGAAAGCCCCTTCGCTCCATCGCCGATCACTTCCCTCAGTTCCTTAGAACATCCCTTTGCTTTCAGAAACATAATCATACCCACCGCGCTCCTGCTGGCCGGAAGACAGCCTAAAACCGCCGCCAGCGTCAGCAGGTTTTTATTGGATTTCGTGGCAAGATACCCCGCCCCATACAGAGCAATGGAAATCCCGAACATCAACAGTGTTTTGATAATCTCCCATCTGCGCTGTTTTTCAATGTAACCGAATGTTCCCTTTTTGTTTTTCCAGAACATACTCTCTCCCCGTACTCCCTTTCTTTTTCTCCGCTGCGGCATTTTTTCCTCTGCTCTTATTTCCCCGATACTTTGCGCCTGGCTTTTTTCCGTCTCTGCCGCCTTTTTCCGCTTTCCTGTTATCTCCCGCTTTATCTCTCCGCATCTTCCGCGGCGGTATCAGGCATTTTGGTCCGAATCCGATCAGATCCTCCCTGTGCGCCAGCACAAGCGCTTCCCTGACAAGTTCATAATGTTCCGGCTTTTTGTACTGCATCAGCGCCCGCTGCATCGCCTTTTCATGGGGATTCTTCGTCACGGACACCTTTTTCCCGGTTCGGGGATCGATCCCCGTATAGTACATGATCGTGGAAAGCGTGGAAGGCGTCGGATAAAAATCCTGAACCTGTTCCGGCTGATGCCCCGCATCCCGCAGATATTCCGCCAGCTCCACCGCCTCCTTCAGCTCTGCGCCCGGATGGGAACTCATCAGATAGGGAACCAGATACTGCTTCAGCCCCAGCCTTTTATTATACGCTTCATATTTTCTGACAAATCTGTCATATACCTGTTTTTTCGGCTTTCCCATATAATACAGCACCTGATCCGAGATATGTTCGGGCGCCACCTTACACAGGCCGCTCACATGATATTGTATCATCTCTTTTAAGAATCTGTCACCTTTTTCTTCCAGCAGGTAATCAAACCGCACGCCGGAACGGATAAAAACTTTCTTTACCCCGGACAGTTCCCTTAATTTTCTTAACAGGCTGATATAATCCTCATGACTGCTGTCCAGATTTTTACAGGGCTCCGGAAACAGACACTGCCTGTTCTTACAGACTCCCACCTGCAGCTGCTTCTGACAGGAAGGATGCCGGAAATTTGCCGTCGGCCCTCCCACGTCGTGGATATATCCCTTAAAATCCGGCTGCTTTGTCATCCAAGCCGCCTCTCTCAGCAAAGAGGCATGGCTCCTTACCTGCACAATCCGTCCCTGGTGAAAGGTCAGGGCACAGAAATTGCAGCCTCCAAAGCACCCTCTGCAGCTGATCAGAGAAAATTTCACCTCCGCCATAGCCGGCACGCCGCCCGCCCTTTCGCAGGAGGGATGAGGTGCGCGCATATAAGGCAGCCCATAGACATCATCCATCTCCTGCATGGTAAGAGGCTCCGCCGGCGGATTCTGTACTACGAATACCCTGTTTGGATAGGGTTCTATCAGCGCCCTTCCCTGAAAGGGATCGGTATTCTCATACTGTGTCATAAAACTTTCCGCATAAAGCTTTTTCTCGTCCCTGCACGCTTCATAGGAGGGCAGCATAACACCCTCATAGACGGAAGATATATCCTGCGTCCGATAGACCGTGCCTTTGATAAACGTGATATCCTTCACCGAAAGCCCTGCATCCAGCGCCTCCGCGATTTCCACAATGCTCTTCTCCCCCATACCATAACTGATCAGATCCGCCCCTGCATCCAGCAGAATCGAACGTTTGTATGTGTCCGACCAGTAATCATAATGTGCCAGCCTTCTCAGGGAAGCCTCTATACCTCCCAATATAATCGGAACATCCTTATAGGTCCGGCGGATCAGATTGCCATAGACAACTGCCGCATGGTCCGGTCTTTTGCCGGCTGCACCTCCCGGTGTATAGGCATCCTCCCCACGTCTCTTTTTGGAAACATAATAATGGTTCACCATGGAATCCATATTGCCGGAGGTAACTAAAAAAGCCAGGCGGGGACGCCCCAAAACCGCAATGCTTCCCTCTTCTTTCCAGTCCGGCTGAGAAATGATGCCCACCGTAAAACCATGCGCCTGCAGCACCCTGCTGATAATGGCATGTCCAAAAGAAGGATGGTCCACATAGGCATCCCCGATCACATAGACAAAGTCAAGCTGCTTGATATGCTGTTTTTCCATCTCCTCCCGGGAAGTCGGAAGAAATCCCTCTCTCCTCATAGAAAACCGTTCCCTCTACTCTGCTTTTATATTTTTTACTTCCTCATAGGAAAGCCCTGCATATTCCGCAATTTTTTCCAACGTCAGCTTCCCGTCCTCCACCATCCTTCTGGCGGCATTCCATGCATTTTCTTTTCTTCCATCCTGTTTTGCATACTCCAGTTCTTCCCATCTCTGCATAAGTTTTATCCCCGCTCTCTCCGATTTCCTGATCCGGCAGATTTTTTTATGTATTGTTTTAATCCGCCCGCTCCCGCTTTTTCCTGCATTCTCATCCGTAGTCCCTGTGACATAATCCATGAAATCCAGAAATTCCTGAGAAAAGTCTTCCCGGTTTGTTCCTTTTGTGTTGATAAATACCCTGACTGCGCCATCTTCTAGCTTTAACTCGGGGCACTCCCGACATGCCCCTTCAAAGGTATAGCGATAGAGCCCCTTTCCATACATTTTCCTCCTTTAGAGATTCTATTTTAGAGATTCCAAAAGAGGAATAAACCGCATCTTTAAACGTATTGCTTCCTGTTCTTCCGAAATCCCATGCAATTTTTTATTTGTGAATGAAAAAGCATAGATTTCGTATGAAGTCAGATGGGAATGATTCCCAACAGAATTGGCTCTGCCTTCCGGTTTTGGCAAAAGGCATTGCTATAAGAAATCAACCACCCCGGTGCAAGCACTCAAGCACTGTGAGTGGCTCCTACGTCGCCTCTCACAGCACTTGACTTTTTCGCTCGCTCCGCTCCCTCAAAAG
>JAAWOG010000044.1 GCA_022799355.1 Lachnospiraceae bacterium
GCTTTTGAGGGAGCAGAGCGAGCGAAAAAGGCAAGTGCTGTGAGAGGCGACGTAGGAGCCGCTCACAGTGCTTGAGTGCTTGCACCGGGGTAGTTGATTGATTTATAAAGAAATAAGTTGTAAATTTATTAATTTGATGGAGAAATGAAATAATATATGAAAACGGTTTTTGTTAATTCTATTCAGCATTTTTGTGAAGATGAGTGTATTTCGGAAAGACTAAAAAAGTGTTATACCAATACAGGAAATTTCGTATGGCATGATTGTTGCAAAAAAGAGATAGACTATGATTATGAAGTGGATTTATTTAATTTACCAAAAGGAATTGAAGATTCGAATTTGGTAGTCGCAGCTGATAATACTTTGAGTCCATATGAATCTCTTTTTTCTAAACGCTTAAGGCGTTTGTTGGAGTGTAAAACACAGATTACGTTAATTGGTCTGGGCGCACAGGCAAATAAAGAATTGAATACACCAAAAAAATTGGTAAAAGCAATACCAAAGTCAAAAATTCGCTTGTTTGAGGAAATAGCTGACAGGAGTGTATCAATAGGTGTTAGAGGAGAATTTACAGCTGATTGTCTGAAATGCATGGGAATTCATAATTATCAGGTTATCGGATGCCCATCTTTTTATAGTTCTGTTCTATCAAATGATAATGTGATGGCATTAGCAAAAATTCGAAAGATATCCATCAATATAACGGGAGGTGGAAAATGTGATCATAAGCTATTGGAATTGATTTTTAAATATGGTGTAAATAGTAAGCTTATTTTGCAAGGGAAATGGGATATGGCAGAAGTTTCACATGAGGGAAAAAAAATGACAACTCAAATGTTAGAAAGAGGATTGCCAAATATATCTATTAAAAGGAGTTTACTTGAGAACTATTGGAAGAAAAATGCTCAAATCTTTTTTGATTTAAATGAATGGAAAGAATATATTCAAAAAGAGAAGTTTACATTTTCTTTAGGAACTAGATTACATGGGAATATGATACATTTTTTAATGGGAGTTCCAGCTCTTTGGATTACACATGATAGTAGAACGCAAGAAATAGCTGAACTGTTAAAGTTGCCTTATATGACTGATAAGGAATTTTTGAAGAAACGGTATGTAGAGGAAGTTATGGAAAAATGTGTATATGGTGATGATTTTTATGAGAATTATAATAAAATGAAAAACATATATATTAGTTTTCTGAATGGGAATAATGTGAAACATAATCTTTTGTCTTCTTAATAGAGAATGTATAGAAATATATTTACATATTATTTATTACTAGACTTGGGAGGAACTTTATGTTGAAACATAAAGAGAAAATTTTAAAAAAAATATATTATAGTAAGTCTATAATTTTTTTGATAAAAAAGTTAGTAGAAACAATTGCGGATTCGGCAGATAAACAGTTAAAGCAAGAATATTTTTCTTTTTATTTTGACGTACCAGCTTGCGTAGAAAGAGTTAAAAGTATACTTTCAATTCAAAAAGTACAACAAGCGGTTGGAAGAACATCCAATCCCCCTCATATATTAGAAATTGGATCTGGAATTGGGATATGCTGCTTAATTATGAAAGCGCTTACTAATGCTAAGATAACTGGTTTGGAACCTGCACCGGAGAGTTATAGAGTATTGCGCGATTGTATTGAAGAATTGCAGAGAGCAAATCTCCATCTTTATTATGAGGCTCTAAACTGTGGTGGTGAAAAAATACCATTTGGCAATAATAGTATTGACTTTATTTATAGTTTTGAGGTGTTAGAACATGTACAAGATCCCAAAAAGGTTTTGGGAGAAATATATCGCGTTTTAAAACCAGGGGGGTGTGCATATATTGCGACTTCTAATTATGATAGTTTTTGGGAAGGGCATTATAAATGCTTTTGGAATCCTTTTATTGGTGTAGAAGGAAATAAGAAAAGATTTATAAAAAAAGGATTATCTTTGCAATTTCTATCAGAATTAAATTTTGTAACAAAAAAGCAAATAAAAAAATGGTCAAAAGATATTGGATTTAAAAGATTAGATTTTAATCCAAAGGTAGGAGAAAATTATACGAATTATATAATAGTTCCGGTGTTTCCGACTGGATTTATTATTAATAATAAAAAGAAAAAAAATCCATGGTTATATAGAGGATTGAGTAATTCAATAATTAGATTTTGCCTGTCTAAAGTGGATAGGGAATATAAGTTATATTTTATTCTTGAAAAATAAAAAGTTTAACTGATATTAGCTTATGTAAGAGGAAAGTGATGAAATATTTTATAATAACTATAGATACAGAAGGTGATAATATATGGTCATATAAAGCTGAAAGAAATAATTTGTTATTACCCGAAACAAAAAATGCGGATTCTTTAATGCGATTTCAACAATTATGTGAAAAGTATCATTTTTTTCCAACATATCTTGTTGATTATGAAATGGCGAGATCTCCTGTGTTTATTGATTTTGGGAGAGATATTGTTAAGAGGGAAATGGGAGAAATTGGAATGCACATGCATGCATTTAGCACACCACCCTTTTATGAATTGGCAGATTTAAAGGGAAGGGGATTAGCATTTGCAGGAGAATATCCACAAGATATATTATATCAAAAAATGGAATATATGACAAAAATTTTACAGGATACATTTCAAGTTGAAATAACTTCACATCGTGGAGGGAGATGGTATTTGGATAAAGGAATTTTAAATATACTTGACAAATTAGGATATAAAGTAGACTGTACAGTAACCCCAGGTATAAATTGGAGGCTAACAAAAGGACAAACTGGTGTATCAGAAGGAAGTGATTATAGTCGTTACAAACCAATATTGTATCGGATAAGAGGTACACATTTAAAAGAGTTACCAATGACAATACTAAACAGAATAAGGTTTAGTGTTAAGAAAGAAAAAATTTTTCAATCACAAAAAATTTGGATGCGACCTAATGGGAGTAATTTATCGGATTTGCTATGGTTAATAAAAAGGATAGAAAGTAGTAATGTAGATTATATTGAATTTATGTTACATTCATCTGAATTGATGGAAGCTGGAAGCCCGACATTTAGATCGAGGAAAGACATTGAAACACTTTATAGTCATATGGAAATATTGTTTACACATTTGACGGAATTAGGATATAAAGGCATTAGTTGTTCGAATTATGTTAAAAATTTTAAAAAGATATGAAAAGTAAATTATCAATAATTTTGGATGATTTAAATTTTAATAAGATAAATATTTAGTTTAAAGAAAATGATTTGGCGTTTATTAAAATAGTATTATATCCGCTATTTGAAATGGTGAGATAGGCAGTTTTGAACGGGCATGTATTTTGTATCTACAGTAAGAAATGTAAATGAAGAAATGATCAGAAGATATGCACAGGGATGAGGTGTGAATGACAAATTAAAATATGGAAGATAAAAAAAGCAGCTCATTATTTGTATGAAGATTCTGGATTGATGTAAAGCAAATTTCGGGGCGCACAAATAAAGTTGGAATTCAGAAGTGTAATGAAAATCGAATATTAGCAAGTAAATTGTAGTTTTAGCCAATGATATATTTGGGGCAGTTCATCTTACTGACAACAATCATAGTGAGTTGGTTGGTATACCAGTTAAGGCAATATTAACTCTTGTGATAGAATGGTTTTTCTGCTGGTCATGTATATATTTGTTTCGAAGTAGCTGATAATTCGTTTTAAGTATAGGCAAAATAACATTGTTCTGAATTATTGGATGTCGGGAAACGGTTTTTGTTAGAGAAATCCTATTTCTCTTGGCTATCAGGTTCCAGATGAGAGTAATTGAAAACATAGTCATTGAGGAAGGAAATGTACCATACAATACTGGACATTGGCAGGGATGGCAAATTTGTTGATATAACAAAGGTGTCTGATGATATTCATCTATTTTGTGTCAGGAAAAGAGGAAACTTTTGAGGACATGGTTCCGTAGATTATCGGACAAGAGTCAACCTTCTGGTTATCTTTATAGAAAGTTTTGAGATTTCTGATGGGGAATTGGGGGAAGGGTATTTTGATCGACATAGAGCTCAATGCTGGAAATATCACAAGTAAGGATTTGGGTAATGGAGGAGTTGATAGGAAAGCAGATAAGTTTAGTAGAATCAGCTGTGCGCTGGAACATGAGTTCAATATGAAGAAGAGAGATGTAGGATTACAGAGGAAGGATATAATTAGTGTTTGAGAAATATAGCTATTATGTCGAGGTAAATATTGTGTTTAATCAAGAACTGTTATGAAGAATTTGAAGAGTTATAGTAATCATTTTAATGTAATAAAAATCATAGCTAAAGGAGAGGTTAGAATTATGGCAAAAAAGACATTATTATCTACAGTATTAGGAATTACTTTTGGAAGCGTTGGAGGTGCGGTAACAGCAGGAAACTTGATTGCAAAAAAGGCGAAAAAGTGGGAAGATTTGTCAAATAAACATTTGTCACTATTTTTGCTGACAAACGAATGGTTGAAGATTAAGCAGGAAGGTAAGAGTATTAGAGAATATTTTGAGCAAAATAATTATAAATCTGTTGCTGTCTATGGTTTAAGTTATATAGGTGAACGTGTGTTGGACGAATTGAAAGATAGTGGAATAGAAGTCAAGTATGCTATTGACAGAAATGCAGATTCTATTTATGCAGATGTTGATTTGTATTCAGTAGAAGATGAACTTCCCAGTGCAGATGTGATTGTTGTGACAGCAGTGTATTTTTATGATGAAATATATAATAATCTGTTAGATAAAGTTAGTTGTCCCATTGTATCATTGGAAGATATTTTATATGAAATCAGTTAAAGAAAAAGAGTAATAAGTAATATTGGAAATAAGAAAGGTGCATGCATATCGGGGCTTTATAGAAGGAGTGATCCCTTGGAGAAGAATAAAGAGAAAATAATAATTTTTGGGATGGGAAAACAGGGACAGGCTTTAATCTTAAAGATGAAGCAGAAGAATACTATTTATTGCGATGAAATTGTAGCATGTTGCGATAATAATCCGGATTTGTGGGGAAAAGAACAACATGGTATTTCAATTGTTTTACCAGAGCAGTTGATTGATATGCAATATGATTTGATTGTTATATGTAGTAACTATTCACGCGAAATCAGTGATCGACTTATTACTATGGGGATTAAAAAAAGTAGAATATATACCTCGGCAGAATATGAGCGCCATTGTTTTACAAGAGATCAATATTATAAAAGGCGTAGAGTAGGAAATCACAGAAAAGCAATCAAAAAAGATAAGGTGGTTGTATATACAGCAATTACAGGAGAATATGATATTTTAAATGAACCGGAACAAATATGTTCAAATGTTCGGTATATCTGTTTTACGGACAATCGGAATGTAAAGTCTAAGAGTTGGGAAATTCGGTATGTTAATAATAACTTAGATAACAGATTACTTGCTAAACATATTAAACTTTTTCCGGAAGAATATTTTGATGATTGTGAAACCAGTATATGGGTTGACGGAAAGTTTCAAGTCCTTCGAGATCTTCGGGATGTGATTGACCTTTATTCAGGTGAATCACCTGTTTTGTGTTTTCCCCATTTTGAGAGAGCATGTATATATGATGAGGCGGCGACGTGTATATATCATGGTATAGGTGTGAAAGAAGATATTTTGAGGCAAATTTCACATTATTATTTAGAGGGATATCCAATTGATAATGGATTATATGAAATGGGTTGTTTTATTAGAAGATATGGAGATGGTAGATTAAGGGCATTAATGGATAGTTGGTGGCAGGAAATAATTAAATATTCATACCGGGATCAGATAAGCTTTCCATATGTGTGCAGAAAACATGATTTATTGCCGGATATTTGTAATGAAGATTTGTACAATAATAAATGGTTATTATGCAAAAGGAGTTATAGTAAAAAAGAATGAGAACAGCGATATATGGGTGCGGAGACAGGCTGGAGAAATGGATAATAAATAATGCATATTTTAAAAAGTGGCTTATAGAAGAGTGTGATTATGATATTAAGGTGATAATTGACAGAGACCGGAAAAAGCAGGGCCAGTTTGTCTGTATTAACACTGATGTTAGTGTTGTGGAACTTAACAAATGTGTAGATTTTGACATAGAATGCTTTATTATAACACCCAGTGTTGGGAGTGAAATGATTAGGAACAGCATTAAGCAATGCATTGACAATGATCCCCAAATTATTGAGTTGGATACATTAATAAAAATGTACTATAAGTGGTTGTATTGTCAGGAAAAAGTGACAGGTGCAAATGCTGTTGAGATTGGAGGACCTTCGAAGATTTTTGAAGATTTATATGCAGGTTTCAGGTCATGTGATGGTGTTAATTATTCTGTGGAAACAACATGGGGGGATTTCTCATCGTTCAGCTATGAGTATAGTGGGAGGCAGCTGGGAAAACAATATATATGTGAAGCAACAGAATTAAAGGATATACCTGATACAACATACGATGTTTATTTATCTTCAAACAATTTAGAACACATTGCAAATCCCATTAGAGCACTTACCGAAGCATATAGAGTAGTAAAAAACGGTGGGTTGATTTTAATTGCTGTACCAAGAAAAGAAAATACATTTGATCATTTGAGAGATGTCACATCATTTTCACATCTGCTTGATGATTATTTGAATAAAGTTGATGAATATGATTTGTCGCATTTATCTGAAATATTGGATAACCATGATTTTTTATTAGATCCGGAGTGTGGCGGCAGGGAAAAGTTTTTAGATAGATCACAAAAGAATTATATTAACAGATGTTTGCATCATCATGTTTTTTCAATGGATACACTTAAGACTGTATTTGAGTATTTGGGTTTTAAGATTTTAAGAACAGGTGCTGATCCTTATAATTGGATTATTGTGGGGGAGAAAATTGCGGAGATGAAAAAGTAACTTGAGGTGAGGGCTTTAGTGTAGAAACGGTATGGGGAGGAGCAGAAAGAAGTGTTATGAATCGAATAGGCATTTTTGTATTTTATGATTCAAGCGGCCGTGTGGATGAGTATGTGGAAGTTCTTCTGAACAGCATGTGTGAGATATTAAAAAAACTTATTATTGTGATCAATGGCAAGATTGAAGATTTGGATTATAAAAGACTGAATGAGTATTCGGATAATATATTTGTAAGAGAAAATCGGGGGTATGATGCAGGAGCATATAAAGATGTTTTCACAAATTTCTTAAATGAGGAAGACTGGGCAAAATGGGATGAGATAATTTTATTTAATGATACCTTTTATGGGCCTCTATCCCCCTGGGGGGACATTTTTAAAATTATGGAAAAGGAAGAAGCGGATTTCTGGGGATTAAGCAGACATCCGGGAGGCGGGAAGCTTTCTTCGGGAGAGGAACTGCCGTCCCACATTCAGGCGTATTTTTTAGTTTGTAAGAAATCATTATTTTTATCATGTTCATGGAAAGAATTTTGGGAGGCACTTGTATATCCGGGGAATTATAGTGAAGCGGTAGAGAATTTTGAGGTTCATTTTACTGAATTTTTTGAAGAAAGACGATATCAGGGAAAAGCATTTACAGATAAGTGCTGCGTAAATATTGAGTATGGTAAAAATCCGTATTTGTGTAATTTTCAAGAGTTGATTCAAAATTTTGGATTTCCGATTATAAAGAGGAGAACTATTTGCCTGGATTATTTAGAAAAAGCGAAAACAGTAATAGACTATATAAAAAATAATACAGACTATGATATCAATTTGATACGCATACATATTGAACGTTTATATAGAGAAGATAAAATTGAACCGATTGCTCCGTTTGATCCGGCGGCACTTGAGCGATTTTATAACAGACATGAAAAAGTATTTATTTACGGACATGGTGCATACGGAAAAGGTATTGCTGTATATTTCAAATATAAAGGCTGGGAGTACGAAGGATTTATTGTAAGTGAAAACAACGGGGACGAAGCGGATGTATTTGTTTTAAGAGAGTTGAAATGCGACGGGAAGAGCGGTGTTGTGATGGCATTGGGGGAAAATGCGTTTTTTGAGGTTTATCCGGAGATTAGAAAATTATTGAGTGAGAGCCGGTTATGTTGCCCACAGTATGCTGTTATTACAGAAAATAATTGACTTTTTACAGTAAAAGGGATGGAGAGAAATGGACAGTAAGATCATTATTTTCGGAAGCGGAAAATTTGGCTATGAAGCGCTGACATTTTTGGGAAGTGAAAATATAGATTGTTTTTGTGATAATAATCCGTTGTTAACAGGAACAAAAAAGTATGGCAAAACGGTTATTTCTTTTGAAGAGTTGAAGAAGAAAAAAGCAATCGTAGCGATTGCGACAGCAGATCCGGCTTCATATGCTATTGCAAAACAGTGCGAAGAAAATAATGTGCCGGATTATTTCATTTATAAAATTTTGCGAGAATCAAATCCGGAAAGGAATCAGATACAAACACTGGAGTTTATAAGCAGCCTGGAAAATCGGATGTGTCTGAGGAAAGATATCTGGTTCAGGAGAGCGGAGAGAAGCCAGAGACAAGTGGAGTATTTCATGGATCATGCTGATATAAGCCATATGAAACCGGCTCGGGGAAAGCTCAGAACCATGCAGTTGGAGAGCGTACAGGCGTCTTCAGAGTTTTTTGATAAAATCAGTACACTGGAGATAAAACCGATTTTATATGGAGGAAATCTGTTGGGATATGTCAGACACAACGGATTTATTCCATGGGACGATGATATTGATTTTGTGCTGATCAGAGAGGAATATGAAAGACTGAAGGAATATTGTAGGAAACATATTTATTCTCAGGGAGAATATGGGGAAAAGCTGCTTAAAAGAAGAAATGACATTGTACCTGAGATGAGCTGCTATTTTTGGGCTGAGTTTCATGATCATTTCAGCATAGTGGCAGAATTGAATAACGGGCATGGTGTATGTATAGATTTCTTTTCGCTGGATTTTTATATGGACGGTTACAGTTTGTCGAAACTGAAGGAACTTGCATGCAGGCTGAGAGAAAATCTGATTTGTATGGATTCTAAAGAAGAAAAACTGCAATATATTAAAAATGCGTTGGCAGAAAACAGTGTAAACACTGCGAATAAGAGCGATAACATTTATTTTGGCATTGACAATATGGAAATAATGAATGTCTATCAGAGAAATGAGTATATTCCCGCAAACGTAATATTTCCGTTAAAGAAAGCTCTGTGGGAGGGAGAATACTTCTGGGTACCCAATCATGCGGAGGAACTGCTGGCATATGAATATGAAGATCCCTGGGGGTTTCCGGAAGATGTGGGTATTCCAAGTCACTATAAAATCAGTAAGGAAGAAGTATAAAGGCAGAGTGAGAAGCAGATATGCATATAGTTGCAGTAGTAGTGCCGGTGTATAAGCAGGTTTTGTCAGAGTTAGAGATTATTTCATACATACAGCTGTTAAACATATTAGGGGAGTTTGATATAGTTGTCATCGCTCCGCAGGGGTTGAAGCTGTCATCGGAAGTGGTGAGGAAGAACATCAAAGTAGAATATTTTCCGGCAGAATTTTTTCTGAATGTCGATGCATACAGCAGTCTGATGCTCTCCGGATGTTTCTATGAAAGATTTTTACACTATCAGTATATTTTAATTTATCAACTGGATGCATTTGTATTTGGTAATGAATTAATGAATTTTTGCAGACTGGGCTATGATTATATTGGAGCTCCTTGGATTTCAGGTTTTTGTGAATATACCAATTTGAAGAGAAAAGTACTGTATGTTGGTAACGGAGGATTTTCATTGCGCAGGGTTAAGGCCTGTATTGATGTATTAGACCGCAATCAAAATCTGCTGAAAATATATCAGGGACGGAATGAAGATGCATTTTTTTCCGCATGTGACAGTGAAAGGTTCAGAGTCGCACCTAAAGAGACGGCGCTGACTTTTTCCTTTGAAAGAGAAGTGAGAGCATGCTTTGAGGAAAATCATAGAACACTTCCGTTCGGGTGTCATGCCTGGGAGCGTTATGATTTCGAATTCTGGAAAGAGTATATTGAAAATTTCGGATATGAATTAAAAGGTAAAATTGAGCCGTCGGAAGGATCAGAGGATCTGCACAACAGCAGAGAATATCAGTGGATGAGGCGCAATTCGCATTTGATGGAGAGTGACAGCTTTTTTTATGGAATTCCGTCAAGACTGAAAGAGCGGTTTCGCGAACAGAAAAAGGGTGCATACTATTTATGGGGAGCCGGTCATGTTGGCAGATATGCCGGAAGGCTGTTTCGGGATCTGGAAATTGATGTAAAGGGGTATGTGGATACAGATTTAAAAAAGCAGGGGCAATATGTGGAAAATCTGAAGATTGACAGTCCGGAAGTGCTGCGGAAAACAGATAAAGTTATTATAACTGTAGATTGGAAGCGCTATGCCGAAATTGAAAGAAAGCTATCGGAAACAGGTTTTGTTTATTTGCAGCAGTATATTTTTTTTGAGGATATTCTACCGGAGGGATAGTATATGCAGAGCAATGGGGATATGTTGGTTTCTATTATTACAGTCTGCTTTAATGCGGCTGAGACAATTGAGACTACGATAAAAAGTATAGTAAGCCAGACATATAAGAATATAGAATATATTGTTGTTGATGGCGGTTCTGTGGATGGAACATTGCAGATACTTGAACATTACCGGAAACACATATCGGTTATCGTGAGTGAAAGAGATGAGGGCATTTATGATGCCATGAATAAGGGAATCGATCTGGCACAGGGAGACTTTATAGGAATCATCAATGCGGACGACTGGTATGAAGAAGATGCGATTGAAAAAGTGGTGCGGATCAGTCGGAATATATCTGAAAATACGGGGGTAATATCCGGACAAATCAGATTTATAGACGGAGAGCAGAGTTTTCTGTCAAAGAAAAAAGAAATGGAGCAGATATGGATGGAGATGCCCATTTCTCATCCGGCTACATTTATCAGGAAAAGTGTTTATGAGAAATATGGAACATATAATACGCATTATCAAATAGCAGCAGATTATGAATTAATTTTCCGGCTTTATATAAATCATGTAAATTTTTATTTCTGTAATGATATTTTGGCAAATTTCAGAGTTGGAGGCATTAGCAGTGCCAGAAAAGATATTTTATTGAGAGAAGACGTGGAGGTTTTGAATCAATATAAAAAATATGCCCCAAATCAGATAAAAGTAGAGGATGGCATAAAGAGAAAAGATAGTATTCGCCTTTTTTATAAGGCTGGCAGGGATATTTTGTGTGAGATTTTGGGAATTACGTCAAAACATCAGAAAATTTTGGTTTTTGGATGCGGATATTGGGGAAGAGAAATGATAAAGCAGATGGATAGATGGAGTATTACTGTAGAAGCGGTAGTTGACAATAATAGTGACTTGTGGGGGACAAAAATATCGGAACATATAGTATCAGCTCCTGTTATTTTGCAAAAGCAATTATGTCCAAAGATAGTTATAGCGATCCAGGGGCAGACATCAGCGATAGAGGGACAGATTCTGTCTTTGAATCAAGAAGCAAGTTATATAAATCTTGAGAGTTTATTGAAACGAATATATGATATCTGCGGAGGAGACAGAAAGTGAAGATTCTGCTGTTTGGCACAGGAGACTATTATCAAAAGTATAAGAGATGGTTCAGGAAAGAAGATATTGCAGGACTTATTGATAATGATGCAAATAAGCAGGGAACATTGATTGATGGTTATGAAGTATATCCGCCCCAAATGATCACGGTTTTACAATATGATTGTGTAGTTATATTGAGCGTGCATGAAGCCGGAATGCGCAGACAGCTTCGGAAGCTTGGCGTAGCGGATGATAAGATATATAAATTTTCAGACCTGTACAGACATCCTGAAATAATTATGACAGATCAGCCGGTCTGCTTATGGGGGAGTGGCGGAATGTTATCAGAAATCATGTCAATTGATGATCAGGAAGCTGTTTTGATCATGTCACATAATCTGGATCTGAACGGAGCAGCATTGGCGCTGTTTTATCTTGCTGAAATCTTGAAAAAAAATGGATATTTCATACTTTTTGTCTCATGGTCGGATGGTGAACTGAGAAAATATTTATTTGAAGAGAGTATTCCGGTTATTATAGATCCGAATCTTCAGATGAAAACACAAAAGGAGATAGAATGGGTACGGAAATTTCACAGGATTATATGCAATACTTTAAATTATTATCAGTTTCTATCTGACAGGAATTTGGAAGATAAGATTATCTGGTGGCTGCATGACCATCGTATGTTTTATGAAAGCCTGGATCGGGAATTGCTTCATAAGATCAGAGAGGACAATTTAACGGTATGTGCAGTCAGTTCTATAGCAGAAGATTCTTTTAAAGAGTATTTTCCGAATTTTTCAGTGAAACGGTTGGTGTATGGGATTCCTGATGTGAAGGCTGCGGGGCATGAGAAATCAGAATGGAACGGTTGTATTTTGGACGATGATGCTGATAAAAAGCAGAGTGTCTGTGAGTTTATTATGATTGGGAATGTTCAGAAATATAAGGGACAGGATATTCTGATTAAAGCGTTAGGAATGTTGGGAAAAGAAATTTGTGCACGCATACATGTAAAAATAGTAGGGTTTCGGCCTACGGCATATGCAAGTATGGTAAAGGAAATGGCGGAAGAGTTAGGAGAAACAGTGACGTTTATTCCTCCTATGGACAGAGACGGAATTCATAGATTGCTGGACAGAGCGGATGTTTTGGTATGCCCTTCCAGAATAGACACAATGTCGATCGTTACGAATGAAGGGATGCAGCACGGTGTGCCATGCATCGTCTCGGATGCGGCGGGGGTAGCAGCATATATAACGGATGGGGTAGATGGATTTATTGTAAAACAGGGAGATGTTGAGGAACTTGCACAGAAGATTCTCTGGTGTGTTGAACATTGCGACAGGTTGAAACAGGTTGGGAAGGCAGCCAGATTTTTGTATGAACAATATTTTTCAATGGAGATTTTTGAGCGAGAATTGTTAAAAATTGTACAGGAAGCATTATAGAGCCTTATTTTAGTGAGAAATGAGCTAAGTGTTGTGTCTGCATGAGTTTGACCATGTTGCAGGCTGAGAACCGGGCAGGGTAATATCTTGAAACCTTAACGGTACGATTTAGATATTTGACATTGTACATTGACAATTACATATCTTACATCAGGAAATGTTATTTATGATTGCTTTTTCAGCCTGCCGGTGATATAGTAAATATATATTCTAAAATCGTATGACATACGATTCTATTTTCTGGTATTTCAGAAAGTAAGGAGCAATTCGTTCCAATATCACCTATTATTAAATCAGGCAGAAGAGGCATAGGGTATCGCTGTAAAGCTGTTGTCTTAATATTTTCCTTTTCTGCGGTAAAACAGAAAGGAGTTTTTATGGCAACAGAGAGCAGGCAGAGTATAATCAGTAATACAAAGCTTCAAGATAGCAGCAGTAAGCTGATCTTCGGGGATAATATCCTGAGTTCCCAGTTCTTCAGAGATTATGCGGATATGGAGATTTTAAAAAAGATACAACCTGAGGATATAGAGGATGTGTCCGAACGTTACGTTCCATTATACAGTACGGAGCGGGAGAGTGATACGGTTAAAAAGGTAAATATCTCCAGGTATCTATCTTTGCATGATGATGATAACAAACTTAACCTACCACTTTATATTATTTCTCTTATTGAACATAAAACAAAAGTGGAGTATAATGTAGGCATGCAGATACTTCGGTATATGATTTATATTTGGGAAGACTATGAAAAGGAAATGACAAAACAATATCCGGGAATCAGCAGCAGAAGGGATTTTCGGTATCCACCTATTTTACCCATTGTGTATTATGAAGGGGCTGAAAAATGGAAGGCATCTTTGGATATATCGGAGAGAATTTTGTGTGGTGAACTATTGGGGAGATATTTGCCGCATTTTCAGTATCAGCTTGTCTGTCTGCATGATTACAGTAACGAAGATCTTTTGGGAAAAGGGGACGAAATTTCATTGGCAATGTTGATTAATAAAATTCAGTGCGAGGAAGATATGTCAGCTTTTGTTAATATTCCGGGAGAACAGATGAGAGAGATATTAAAGGATACACCTGAATATCTTTTAGAGGTGATTGCAAAACTGTTAAGGGCGTTATTGTATAAAATGAATCTGCCGGAAGAAGAGACAGAAACTGTAGTTTCCAGGATTAAGGAGCGTAAAATGGCAAGATTGTTTGAGAATGTAAAAATGGATATACAGGCAGAGAGAAGGGAACGCGCGGAAGAGGAGAAGAAACGTATAGAGGCGGAGAAGAAACGTGTAGAGGAAGAGAAGAAACGTGTAGAGGCAGAAAAGAAACTCAATGAGACAGAGAAAAGGCTTGAAGAAGTAAAGTCCCAATGTGATACAACAGAGCAAAAACTCGATGCAGCCCTGCAAACCCATGAAATATACAGGCTGATCAGCAGGATGCTGAGGAAGAATGCCTCTGAAACCGAAATAAAGAAATCTCTGATGCTGGCGTTTCCTTTGACAGAGGAGCAGGCAGAGGAAGAATACAGAAAAGTTTATGAAGAGTAATGAGAAAATTTAATAAGATTTTTGAGTAGTTGTATGCGGGACTCCCGATGTAAGATATGTAATTGTCTTATATCGGGAGTTTTTTTATGGATATTATCATTTACGGCGCCCAGGCGATTGCGCTTGGTGCATACAAAGCATTGAAAAAATTATATCCGGTAAGGCAGGTAAGCTGTTTTCTGGTTTCTTCCCTGAAAGATAATGCACCTGTGCTGTGTGACCTTCCGGTGCGGGAGATTGGGGAGTTTGCGGGGACTCTTACACCGGATGATAAGAAAAATACGGAAATCCTGATTGCCGCACCGGAAAATGTGATGAATGAAATAGAAACTATATTGGAGGAGTATGGCTTTTGGTGCCATGTCAGACTTACTTCCCTGCGCTGGGCGGAACTTATGCGCTGTTATTATGCATCTGAGGGTAAATATGTGCCTTTGGCAGCGCTTCCGGTGGGTTTTCACAAGCCGGATATACATATGTTCATAGCTAAATTCTACAGGGACAAGCCTTTAAAATCGGAATATCAGACGTCGGATTGGATGCAATCGATACAGGTAGGAGCCGCGCTGTGCATGGAGCGGGTGGCGGATATTCCGGATTGCATGGGTGATAATATTTCAGCTAAGAATGTTAATTATTCCGAATTGACGGCGCTCTACTGGATCTGGAAAAACCGGCTTGTGGGGAAAACGGCAGGCGGTGAGGAAGAATACTATGGCTTGTCGCACTACCGGCGGATCATGGAATTATCGGCGGATGACATATTAAAGCTGGCTGACAATGATGTGGATGTGGTATTGCCGTATCCCATGCCCTATGAACCGGATATCGAAGAACATCACAAAAGGTACCTGGCAGAGTCGGACTGGAATGTGCTGCGCCTGGCGCTCGCAGAACTGCAACCGGAGTACGCGAAAGTATTTCCCGGTATTTTAAAGCAGCAATATTTCTATAACTATAATATTATCCTCGCAAAAAAATCCGTCCTTGCGGCATATTGCGAGTGGCTGTTTCCCATACTGGAACGGGTGGAGGAACTCAGTGTTCCAAAGGGAAGTGAAAGACAAGACAGATACATAGGTTATATGGGAGAGACACTGGAAACATTGTATTTTATGCATAACAGGGACAAGCTGAATATTGTCCATACGGGATGCAGATTTTTAACCTGAACAGTTTGGGGAATATAAAAAACAGGGACAACAAAAGGGAGATGATCGTATGAATTTTGAACTCACCGCATCCATGATGTGTGCCAACTACGGCAATCTGGAGCAGGAAGTAAGACTGTTGGAGGAAGGCGGAATAGATTCTTTCCATATCGACATTATGGACGGACGCTATGTTCCTAACTTTGCCATGTCCCTGAACGATATGGCATATATCGCATCGGTTACGAAAAAGCCTCTGGATGTGCATCTGATGATCGAGCATCCGAACAACAATATTCAGATATTTCTGCGGAAACTGCGCCGTGGCGATACGGTGTATATCCATCCCGAGGCGGAGTATCACCCCTCTACAACCCTGCAGAAAATTATAGATGCCGGGCTTGTGCCGGGCATTGCAATCAACCCGGGGACCAGCGTGGAGACTGTTTATGAGATGCTCCGGATTGTGAAAAAAGTACTTGTTATGACGGTGAATCCGGGAAATGCCGGACAGATGTATATGCCTTATGTGGGGAAAAAGATATCCGGTCTGCTTTCCTTAAAGGAAGAGATGCATTTTAAGGTATATTGGGACGGTGCCTGCGGGGCGGACAAGATTCGGAAGTTTGCACCGATGGGGATAGACGGTTTTGTGCTCGGGACAACGCTTCTCTTTGGGAAAGAAGCGCCTTATGGGGAGACATTGCGTGAAATTCGTGCTTTCGGGGAGGAACTGGAGGCATGTGGCGGCGAGGTACAGGACAACAGATAGCACAAGACACAAAAGACAGAGCGGTGTCGCCATATAACAGAAGGCAAAAAGATAATGAGATACAGGACAACAGATAACAAAAGGGGCATAAGACACTAAAGACAAAACGGTAAATGCAGCATAATAAACACAGAACAAGAGAAAGAACAGAGAAAAAGACAGAGCACAAAACAGAGGACAAAGGTTATGAATATAGCGGTTATACTGGCTGGCGGGACGGGTACCCGTCTGGGCGGGGATATTCCGAAACAGTATATAGAAGTAGAGGGTAAGCCGGTGATCGGCTACTGCCTGGATATTTTTTTCAGCCATCCCATGGTTGATGCGGTACAGATCGTAGCGGAGGATCATTGGAGGAATTATATTTTAAAGTATATTAAAAATACCGGATGTACAACAAAAGAAAACGGAGATAAAAGAACTGAAAAGGATATCGACAAAAGCACGGAAAAAAAAGGAAATAAGTCCACACAGGAAAAGACAGCCGGGATCACCCCGGATACGATCTCAAAATGGCGGGGGTTCTCCTCACCAGGGCTAAACAGGCAGTTGTCCATATATAACGCACTCGGGGACTGCCTGAACTATGCATCGCCAGCAGACCATGTCCTGATTCATGACGCGGCAAGGCCTCTTGTGAGCAGTGCCTGTATCAGCGCCTGTTTTGAGGCGGTGAAAAGCCATGACGGCGTGCTGCCGGTGCTGCCGATGAAAGATACGGTGTATTTCAGCGAGGATAAAAAACGAGTTTCTTCCTTATTAAAGAGAGAAAGTATTTTCGCGGGGCAGGCGCCGGAAGCGTTCCGGCTTGGAAAATACTATGAGGCAAACAGGGCGCTGTTACCGGATAAGATACGGTCGGTCAACGGCTCTACGGAACCGGCGATCCTTGCGGGGCTGGATGTATTGATGATAGAGGGAGATGAGGAAAATTTCAAGATCACCACGGCGCAGGACCTGGAGCGATTCCGGCAGAAACTTACCGGACAGAGCAGGAAGAATAAAACCAGTAAACCATAAATGCCAAAGAAAATGCTGAAAGAAGGACGGAAGGCGGGAAATTTTCGATATGGAAATCCTGTCAAGCATGGTAAAAATAAAAAATGAGAGACAGAGACTTGGGCGGAGAATAAGATGAAAGCATACGTACTGCACGGAATAGATGATTTAAGATATGAGGAAGTACAGGAACCGTCCCTGAAACAGGGGGAGGTTTTGGTGGAGGTAAAAGCAGCGGGCATCTGCGGCTCGGATATCCCCCGGATTTTTGAGAATGGGACCTATTCCTTCCCCCTGATCCCGGGGCATGAATTTTCGGGCGTTGTAGTAAAGACGGCATCGGAAGCAGAAGATAAGTGGCTCGGAGAACATGTGGGCGTATTTCCCCTTCTGCCCTGTAAAAGCTGCGTGCCCTGTCAGAAGGGACACTATGAGATGTGCAGAAATTACAGTTATATCGGTTCGCGGACGAACGGCGCTTTTGCGCAGTATGTGGCAGTGCCGGTATGGAATCTGATCAGGCTCCCGGAGGGCGTTTCTTTTGAGGCCGCGGCAATGCTGGAGCCGATGGCGGTAGCCGTTCACGCGATGCGGAGTGTCGGGATCGGGGAAGGTATCGGTGCAGAGAACATAAAAGAGAGAGACCGGACCGGTGATGGGCGTGTCGCACAGAATAAGGAGAATATTGGTGCAGGGAACCTAAAAGAGAAAGGCAGCGATCCGGAGCAGGGCACCTGGCAGGATAAGAAGCCAGGGGTGATAGTATGCGGGCTCGGCACCATTGGGCTTTTGCTTACCATGTTTTTAAAAGAGGCAGGAATGGACCGGCTCCTTGTGATTGGAAACAAGGAATTTCAGAAAGAGAATATACTGGCGTTGGGGATAGATAAGAAGCAGTATTTTGACAGCAGGGAAGGAGATGTTGTCGATCATATTATGGAATATACGGGCGGCCTTGGCGCGGATGTTTTTTTTGAGTGTGTGGGAACAAATGAGACGATCTCGGAAGCGCTGCTTGCCACGGCGCCGGGCGGGAGGATTCAGCTTGTTGGGAATCCTGCCTCGGATATGAATTTTGACCGGAATACATACTGGAAAATTTTGAGAAATCAGCTGACGGTGAAGGGAAACTGGAATTCCTCGTATCTGCACAGCACGGAGGATGACTGGCATTATGTGTTAGAGCGGCTGGGACGGGGAACGATCCGCCCGGAGCGTTATATCACACAGAGATTTTCGCTGAAAGACTTGAAAGAAGGGCTCCATATCATGAAAAATAAAACCCGGGAGTATGTGAAGGTGATGATTGTTCCATAGAGGAGGGCATGTTGTTTTTGACATAAAATCCGCTGTTTTTGGTTCCTTTGATTTTAGATGGTGTGTTTATGCTATAACAGGAAAAGCAGAAATTTTCAGAAAGGAATAGCAGAAGATGAAACCATGTAAAATACTGATTATCGGGGACGATACTTTGGGGCGGGAGGAACTTGAGATTTTGCTTGCAGGTAACGGCTATGAAAGTTTTGCTGTTTCTGACATTTCGGATGCGGTATCTTATGTAAAGGGACAAAAGGCAGATCTGATCCTCTGGGATTTTATAAAGCTGCGGGAGAACGGTCCTTCCATCTGTGAAAGGCTGCGCAGTGTTATCGATTTACCATTTCTTTTTGTGACGGACGGAGATACCGACAGAAAAGAAGTGGATGCCCTTATGGCATCCGGTGATGATTTTATAGAAAGACCGTATATGGGTGCGGCTCTGCTTGCAAAAATAAATTCTTTACTCTGACAACTGTCTGTTACATAGTTACATCTGTGTGGTTTTCTGTTTCTCCCGCAATGCGGACGGGAGATTCTTCGCAGCGGCCGGGGCGGTTTCTTTTCTCTGACGAAAAGGAATTGCCTCTGACCGCTGTTTTCAGGTCCGTTTTATCCTGTCACAACAGTCGGCAGTGACATTTCGTTATATTGTGTCGATATCATCTGATCAAAGCTGATCCGGGAATAGATGCCGCTGAATTTTTGGTTGTACACAAAAAGCCCGGTCAGATTACCCGTATCCACCCACTTTGGCTCGTCCGAGAGCAGATCGATATTGTAAAGGCGGTAAGGCTTCTGAAACTGCTGCAGGATATAGTGCTGTCCCCGCATCTGATCAAGGAGGCTGTTCCATTCTTCCTGACAGTTCAGCTCCACGCCCGCATGGACGCCCAGAGAACCGTAGGAGTCCTCGGGTTTGATGATCCAGTTGTCCTTTTGGGAATACACATCTTGTTTCACCCGTTCACAGGCCGGCAGATCCAGCTCATCGAGAGAGATGGTCAGAGGGACATGGGCACGGATAAAGGTTTGCTCCTGCCCGGTCAGCAGGCGGAGGGTTTCCGGCATATGCAGTATTTTAAACAGGATCTTATTGTGGACGATCTGCGTTCTGAAATCTCCCAGCAGGCAGACGGCGCCCGCTTTTACCGCGCTGATAAAATCGGAAACTTCCTCATAGTGCGCAAGGATATCCGAGGTTACGCCCCTTCGGTAGATCAGGTCGATCTTTGTGCCGTCTTCGGCAAGACAGTCCGTGCCGTCCCAGGTCAGGTTTCGGATATCACAGAGCTGCGCCTTGCAGCCTCTTTTTTCAAACCGGTCCCGAAAGATCAGAAATTCGTTGGTGGTGGCATGTTCCATAAAGTCCACTATTGCCACGGAGGGCGGCGCATCATTTCCGGCATATTCCCGGTAGAGCATTAGCGCCTCATCCACCCAGGTGTCAAACAGTTCAAACCTGCGCAGAGGATATATTTTCTGAAATGCCTGATAGGCCTCCGAAGCCTCGAATGCCGTATTCAGTTCCCGGTCCTCGTTCATGGCGCTTGTCCCGTCCGTATTAAATTCACAGAACCGGAAATCGCCGGTTTCCTCCTGATAGAAAATATCAATCCTGGCAATGGGAATATTGCAGTGATAGCCGGGATCGCGCAGAATCAGTTCTTCCAGTTCCAAGGGAAAACCGAAGAGGCGGCGGTAAGCTTCATTTGTCATATATTCGGCGATAACTTTATCAAAAATACCGTAGAGTGCAGTGATCGCCTGATCAAACAGACGGACTTCCCTTTCGGTAAACAGTTTCGGCAGATACAGGGTTCTCACCACCCGGTTATGATATTTGGCGGTGGAGGATAACAGATAGTTCCGTATGGCTTCGGCGCTTTTTTTGTGCTGGGCTTCCCTTCCGGTTACCAGCTTCCGGTACTGATCATTCAGCACGGGGAGGGGGATGATTCGGCGGATAGAAGGGATATCTTCTTTGCAGGCGGCTTTCAGCACCTCCTCAAACAGCTCCTCCATCCATGTCATCACAGGCTTTCCGTATATGCTGGCATGATAGCCTTCGGCAATGACGGCGTCCTCCGCCGCTCGGACATCTTCTGCGGTCTGAACAGATGACAGCGTTTGATCCAGTTTCTCAAGAAGAAGCCTGTTGTAAACGATCGATCTGATCAGCCCGGCATAACCGAGAGCAGACTCTATGGGCATACTGTCCGCCACCCGGTACTCGATATATTTTTTCAGCCTGACCATGGGGAAATACATGGACAGGATATGGTCTATCGTGTCAAGCTCTTCCTTTTGATAATAATCTTTAGCCGAGCGGTTCTGTAAATCTATTACCTCATCTCCCCGCTGAAGCAGAATACAGGGGGCGGAATAGATATACTCCGCATATTCACGGAAAGAATAGTGATCGGACATGGAATGTTCAAAATAACCGCAGCGGACTGAATCCACATCCTGCCAGATCTGGTTTCTGATCAGATGAGGCTTCCATTTCCCGGCCGTTCCGAGTCCGTTTTTATGTTCTGTCAAAAGAGAAAGAAGAGGAGAGAGCCTGATCAGCACCCGCATTTTCTGCAGGGCGTCCTCTTCGGAGGAAAAATCAATGGAAACCTGGGTGGAGGCACTGGCACGCATCATACAGCGGCCCCATTTTCCGGTATCGGCAAAGCGGGCATCCATCAGGGCATAACGCTTTTTGGGGATCAGGGGGAGAGCTTCCGCCTCCAGTTCTCCGTTTTCGATCAGCGGAAAAACGCCCTTTTCCAACAGATAAAATCCTTTTTTTTCCAGAATATGATCCGCCGCTTTTTTAAACCGCCGGTAGATTTTTCTGATATTTTCGATGCGGTCCTGTGGGGAAATGCTGATCTCGAGCTGACATCCGGGTTCCAGGGACAGGGTAAAATTATCACATAAGACGCCGAAAACATTGCCCCCTTCCCCCACGGGGCGCCCCTGCAGCAGAAGGCTCATCTCCTCCAGGCACTCCGCCATTTCCGGATAGGAAATAACCCGGTAATCTCTGTCACATACAAAATGTTCCAGTTCCAGCCCGATTCTTTGGGATGTTTTTTGGCCGCTTTCCATAAAGCTGACGATTTTGTCTATATTGTTCATATAAATCCTCATTCCTGTACATATTTTTATCTGGTGTCCGTTATAGTCAGGATGTCCCGACATGTACCTTATTATAAGTCCAAACTGCCAAAAAAGAAACCCTTATCCCGGATTTCGTGATACCTTTGTAATATTTATGTAGCACAAAAGATGGTTCCTGTGATAGAATGTAGTCACGGATACTATATATACGGGGCAGGTGATATCAACATGAAAATTATGCAAAGAGGTTTCAATTATTCTCAGGACGGACCGGGAAACCGGCTGGTCTATCATCTGCAGGGCTGTAATATGCACTGTCCCTGGTGTGCCAATCCGGAGGGAATTTCGGTGGCGGGCGTCCCGATGTATATAACGGATCCGGAGAGCGGCAGGGTAAAAGAAAAGTTTTCCTGCAAAGAATGCGGTGTGGAGGAGCTTTTCGACGAGATACTGCGCAGCCGTGCCATGTTTTTTGAGGGCGGCGGTGTTACTTTTACCGGCGGGGAACCGACGGTACAGTTTCAGGAGCTGAAAGCCCTGCTTCAGAAGCTGCATCGGGAAAAGATTCATGTGGCAATGGAAAATAACGGAACAAATCCGAAACTTTCGGAACTGCTCCCGTTTATTGACTATCTGATCATGGATCTGAAACATCCTTCGGAAGAGATACATAAAAAAAGTACGGGAGTTTCCAATAAAATCATTATGGAAAATCTGGCGAAAGTTTTGGATAACGGCAGGCAGGCTGCCGTGCGGATTCCGCTGATCCACGGGTTTAACGATACCGAAGAGGCGTTAGAAGGGTTCCTTTCCTTTTTCAGAGCCCACCCTTCCGAAGGAATGACGCTGGAAATACTGCCCTATCACGAATATGGGAAGGAAAAATGGGAGCAGTGCCGGATGGTTTATGAGGTGAAGGACGGGTATGTATCGCAGGAGACGATAAAGCGTTTTGAGACGGCGTTCCGGGACGCCGGGATCGTGGTCATACATACATAGTGTGAAATTGAAATTCCACACTCCTGATTGGAGTGCCCGCTGAAGCGGGCGAATCGGACAAAATGGAATTTTATCATATATCAATATCACAGCATATCAGGCAATATGCGGAAAAGAGGGAACAGTATGGACATTTTTGAGGTTTACAAAGAAAAAGAGATAGGAGAAAAGGCGGAGAAGCTTTTCCGTGAGGAGCGCTCCTTAGAGCGGCTGGACGGTTGGTTTCTGGCGAGGGAGGCGGCATATCTGAACCGGGAAGAGCTGGAAAAACTGCCCGGGGAGATGGCTGCGGCGGTGAAACTGGATAAGGTGATCGACAGCATGCCCCTTTCGATCAGCGAACACGCTGTTTTTGCGGGTACCCAGAGGGATGCTTTTGCGAGAACCTACGCCCTGATCAATCCTGCCTTTGAGGTGGAGACGTTCTGCGGTTACTGCGATGCCACGGCGGTATTTGACGATATCGTGCCCAATGAGGAGTTTACAAAGGAGCGGATTGCAGCCGTAAAAGGGTATATGGAGCAGACGCCCTATGTGCGGAAGCTGCAGGAAGTTTACAATAAATACGAAGAGTATACCGGAGAGGTTGCTTTCTTTATTGAGCAGGTGACAGGGCACGTGATACCGGATTTCAGAGGCGCCCTTGCCTTCGGTGTGGAATCGATGATCCGCAGCCTGGAGAAAAAAGAGAAGGAGACGGATAACGAAAAGTATAAAGTGAACTTTGCCGCTATGAAAAAGACGCTGCAGGCGGCGGTGAAGCTGGCAAGCCGTTATGCGGACCTGGCTGGGGAGCTTAAGAAAACGGCTGATCCGGAACGCAGGGCGCAGCTTGCGCTGATGGAGGAGACACTGCGGAAGGTGCCGGCAGATGGAGCGGACAGCTTATACGAAGCAATCCAGTCTTACCTGATCTTATGGCAGGTGATGTGTTTGGAGCAGGCGCCCAATCCCTACGCTTTTTCCGTGGGGAATGCGGACAGGATCTTTGAGCCCTACCGCGCGAAGGATGATCTGACGAGGCAGGAGGCGGCGGATCTGTTCAAGCACTTCCTTGTATTTTTCAATATCGGGGACAGAAGCTGGGCGATCTCCCAGAATGTGCTGATCGGCGGCAGGGACGCGGCAGGGAAGGATCTGACCTGCGAGATGAGCTACGCGATCATGGACGCCTATTATGAGATGAATTTCCCGCAGCCGATCCTGTCCGTGAAACTGCATAAAAATACGCCCGATGAACTGTATGCCTATATGGGGAAATTTTTCTTCTCCCCCGGCGTGTTGACGCCTTCCTTATTTAATGATGATTCCGTTTTTGAGATTCTGCGTGCCGGCGGCGTGGAGGAGACGGACCTTGCGGATTACTCCGTGGCAGGCTGTCAGGAACCGCTGATTATGGGGAAGGACAACGGAAATACGACAAATAGCTGGCTGAATCTGGCAAAGATTCTGGAACTCACCTTAAACCACGGAAAATCTCTGATCACCGGTAAACAGATGGGACCGGATTTTGCGAAGGATCTTTCCGGTAAGGAGATGCTGAAGCAGATCAGGGAGAGGTTTTATGAAGCGGCGGCATTTTATATCGAGCAGATGACGGATGCGGCAAACGGTGCCTCCGAGGCGATCTCGAAGGAGCCCGTGCCTTTCCTGTCGGCATTTATGGGCGGCATGGACAGCGGCGTGGATATGCGCGATACGAAGGAGCAGGGAACGAAATACAACGGCAGCGGCTGTCTGATTCACGGGCTGACGGTGGTGGCGGATTCTTTCCTGGCGATAGATAAGCTGCTCTCCGAGAGGCCGGAGGAAGCGGACAGACTGTTAGATGCCCTTTTAAAAGATTTTGCAGGTTATGAAGAACTGCAGGATTTCCTGCTCTCTGCACCGAAGTTCGGCAACAATATACCGGAGGTGGATAAAGAGGCGAAGGAGATTGCGGTAAAAATTTCGGATATGGTGGCAGGGAGAAAGAATTATCTCGGAAACGGTTTCAGGCCTGACTTTGCGACGCCTTCCACCCATCTTCTGTACGGTTACTGGACCGGGGCGACGCCGGAGGGCAGAAAGTCCAGGGAGATGCTGAACTACGGCGTTGATCCGCTTTACGGGGAGGCAGGACAGGGACTGGGATTCAGGATTTTGTCCGCAATGCAGCTTCCCTATGAGAAATTCCGGGGCGGCTACGCTTCCCACTACGGTATCGATCCGAAGCTGTTTACGGCAGCTGCCTATGAGGAGAGGGGATTGCAGTTTAAAAACAGGGTGCTCGCACCGACTTTCTTCAACGAAGAAAATAAGAATATTGCGCCCTTTTATCTGTATGTGAACGTGACCACACCGGAGATTTTGCGGGCGGTGCTGGAGAATCCGAAGAAATACGCGCCGAGCGGCGTCTATATTATGAGGATTCACGGTACTTTTGTGAATTTCCTGGATCTGTCGCCGGCAATCCAGCAGGATATCATTAAGAGACTGGACCTTGATTCGACAAGGGTGTAATGCGGGGACGAATCCGAAAGAGGAGAAAGGCGGCAGCGGGAAAGTCTTTCGGGATAACAGGAAAGTATAAAACAGATACGGTAAAGGACAGGTAACATGGATAATACAAGTTCCAAAGATGTAAGTTTCGAGCAGGCGGAAGGATATCGTTATGTGGAGGGCGGCGTCTGCGCGGCAAAGGGATATCAGGCGGGCGGGTTAAACTGCGGCTTGAATCCGGTGAAGGAAAAAAATGATCTGGCGCTGCTCATCAGCGATACGCCGGCCCGGGCGGCTGCGGTATATACGACAAACAAAGTGAAGGGTGCGCCGATCCTTGTCTGTCAGGAACATCTGAAAAAGACGGGGAATATGGCAAGGGCAGTGATTGCCAACAGTAAAAATGCCAACACCTGCAATGCCGACGGCGTGGAGAAGGCGGAAAAAATGTGCCATCTTGCGGCGGACGCATTACAGATAGCGCCGGAGGAAGTGCTGGTGGCATCCACCGGCGTGATCGGGGAGATTCTGCCCATCGAACCCATAGAGAGCCATATCGGAGCATTGGCAAAAGGGCTGAGCGCGAGCGGGAACCTGGAGGCGGCAAAAGCCATTATGACCACGGATACGGTAAAAAAGGAAGCCGCGGTGGAGTTTGAGCTGGACGGAAAAATATGCAGAGTGGGCGGGATGGCCAAGGGCAGCGGTATGATCTGCCCCAATATGGCGACCACCCTGAACTTTATTACGACGGATGCATGTATCTCGGCAGATATGCTGCAGCAGGCGCTCTCCGAGATCGTACGGGTGACATATAACTGCCTCAGCATAGACGGGGATACGTCAACCAATGATATGGTGTTGCTTCTCGCCAACGGCAGAGCGGAAAATGCGGAGATCCGTAAGGAGGGGGAAGCGTATCGGAAGTGGAAAGAGGCTCTTTATCTGGTGATGCTGCATCTGACAAAGATGCTGGCAAAGGACGGTGAGGGTGCTACGAAACTCCTGGAGTGCCGGGTGGAAGGCGCGCCTGATTCGGAGACGGCGCGGATCGTGGCAAAGAGCGTGATCTCTTCTCCCCTTTTCAAGTGTGCGGTTTTCGGGGAAGACGCCAACTGGGGCAGGGTGCTCTGTGCCATCGGCTATGCCAAAGCGGATTTTGAGATCGACAAAACATATGTCAGCATTGCCAGCAAAAACGGAAAAGTGGAGGTCTGCAGGGACGGTGCGGGCATTCCCTTTTCGGAACAGGAGGCAAAAAAGGTACTTTCTGCGGATGAGATCACTGTTTGGGTGGATCTGGGACAGGGAGAGGAAAAGGGCAGGGCTTTCGGGTGCGACCTTACTTATGATTATGTGAAGATCAACGGAGATTATCGTTCCTAGTACTACCTTGCGGAAATTTCGGTGAACTCAGCACCCGCTCTTTGTGTCATTGCTGCGTTGTCATCAGTCAACGGTGCCACTGCATCGCCTCCTTCTTCCGCCTTGCCCTGACACAAATATCGGGCACTGATTTTCACCGTTATTTCCGCAATGCAGTACTAGCAGGAGAAATTTTGTATATAATATATATTTATCTGTCATTTTCCAAAATTGTAAAATATTTGCGTAAAATTAAAAAAATATTATTTTTACAAGCGGATGGAAATATGATAGAATATATGAAATATGAGTGAGAAACAAAATAAGGAGACCGAAAAGGATCAGAATCTTGCTATGACACCTGAGAGGCGAAAGAGAATTAACCGTCTGAAAAAAATAATTATCCGTACAGTGCTGTTTATGATTCTGTTCCCGGTGACAATCTGCGTTGTTTTGGGGATTCAATTATATCAGGCGGATAAATCCGAGGAAAGTCTTATGCAGCAGATCGGTTTTTTAGAGAAGGAACTGCAAAAATCCGAGGATGCTGTGGACAGAACGGAAGCCCTGCTGGAGATCAGTGAAGAGATCTATAAGGAATCCGAAGTGATTCAGGTAGTGCAGGTTCCGGAGAATATGGATACGAATTATGCGGTATCCGCAAATGATATTGTGGTGCAGGAGGGAGTGAGGAAGGTATATCTTACTTTTGATGACGGGCCCAGTATCTATACGGACGAGCTGCTTGATATTCTGGCGGAGTATGATGTAAAAGCCACTTTTTTTGTGACCGGAAAGGACAAGGCGGGGTACAGGGATACTTATCGAAGGATCGTGGAAGAGGGACATACCCTGGGAATGCACTCCTACAGCCATGAATACGAGAATATTTACGCATCACTGGAAAATTTTCAGCAGGATGTGGGGACGCTGAGAAATTATCTTTATAATGAGACCGGGGTTGGCAGTAAATTTTATCGTTTTCCGGGAGGCAGCAGCAACAAAGTAAGCGATACGGATATCGAAGATATGACGGCATATTTAAATGCGATGGGGATTCGATATTTTGACTGGAATATAACCGCCGGGGATGCGACCGGCGCGAATGTGACCAGTGATGAGATTGTGGAACGTGTTATGAGCCAGCTTCCGTTACATCAGGTGGCGGTGGTATTGATGCATGATGCAAAGGATAAACGGGCGACGGTGGACGCCCTGCCCAAACTGATCGAGGCGATTCAGGGAATGGAGGACGGAACGCTGATATTGCCGATCACGGAGGAAACGATGCTGATTCAGCATAAATCAGGTTAGTAAAGTCTGCGGCAGCAGATAATAAAATACGGAGGAGAACAGGAATGGGCTTTTTTTCAGATTTGAAAGAGGATCTGACGCAGGCGGTGAATGAACTTGTGCCGGATGGGGCACAGGCGGCAGGGCGCACGGCGGAGGATCGGGCAGTAAAAGAATATGTTCCGGAGGAGACAAGAGGGGAAGCTTTCCGGCCGGAAACAGCGGAGGATCTGGGGCGGATGCTGGATCATATCGATCTTGATATGACAGAGGAGGCTGAGGAAGATCCGGAAGAGTATTTGGAGGAAGAAGGTTCGGAAGCCGAAGAATATTTGGAGGAAGAAGAGCAGGATACCGAAGAATATTTGGAGGAAGAGGATCAGGAAGCCGAAGAGTATTTGGAGGAAGAAGGTTCGGAAGCCGAAGAATATGAGGAGGAAGAAGATCCGGAAGCCGAAGAATATGAGGAGGAAGAGGATCAGGAAGCCGAAGAGTATTTGGAGGAAGAAGCAGCGGAAGCCGAAGAATATGCGGCGGAAGAAGAACCGGATACCGAAGAATATGCGGCGGAAGAGACCGCAGAAGTAAAAGAATACGCGGAGGAAGAAGAACCGGATACCGAGGAATATGCGGCGGAAGAGGCTGTGCGGGCGGAAGCGGAGCCGAAGGAAGAGGCGGAAAGTGTGCAGGAGTATCCGGCAGCCGTATCGGCAGAAGAGCAGTATACGGAAACACTGGAAGAGGCGCAGGAAGAAGTTTCGGATGATGTGATAGAAGAGCAGTCGGAAGCGGCTGAGACAGAGGAAATAAAAAATACTGAAACAAAACAGGAGGAAGAAGAGGTGGAAGCAATACAATACGCAGATGTGGAAATGGAAAATACCGCTGCGGCGCAGGAGGCTGCGGATGAGACGGCTGTGATCACGGAGGGGATGGTGATACGCGGAGATATTTCCTCGAAAGGATCGCTGAATGTGATCGGAACGGTAGAGGGAAATATTGATATTCTTGGAAAACTGAATATCACGGGAAATATTGAAGGAGCATCCAAGGCGGCTGATGTATATGCTGAAAAGGCGCGCATTAACGGCGATATACATAGTGCGAGCAGCATTAAGATCGGGCAGAGCACTGTGATTATCGGCAATATCTATGCAAACAGCGCAGTGATTGCAGGCGCGGTAAAGGGTGACATCGACGTAAAGGGGCCGGTGATCCTGGATACTTCCGCTATCGTGATGGGCAATATCAAATCCAAATCCGTACAGATCAACAACGGTGCGGTGATTGAGGGACTTTGTTCTCAGTGCTATGCGGATGTCAATCCTTCTTCGTTCTTTGAAGATTTTAAAAAGAAAAAATAATAAGCGAGGTTGATTTCCATGAAGAGGATCATGCTGAAACTGAGCGGTGAGGCGCTTGCCGGAGAGAAAAAGACAGGGTTTGATGAGGACACCGTAAGGGGTGTGGCGCTGCAGGTGAAACAGCTTGTGGACGATGGGATGGAAGTGGGGATTGTCATCGGCGGCGGCAATTTCTGGCGCGGGCGTTCGAGTGAGAATATCGACCGCACGAAGGCGGACCAGATCGGTATGCTTGCCACGGTGATGAACTGCATCTATGTATCGGAGATCTTCCGCAGTGTGGGGATGATGACCAATATCCTGACGCCCTTTGAGTGCGGCTCTTTTACAAAGCTGTTCTCCAAGGACAGGGCAAATAAATATTTTGCTCACGGGCAGGTGGTATTTTTCGCAGGCGGAACGGGACATCCCTATTTTTCCACCGACACCGGCGTTGTGCTGCGGGCGATTGAGGTGGAAGCGGATGTTATCCTGCTGGCAAAGGCGGTGGACGGTGTTTATGATGATGATCCGCGGAAAAATCCTGATGCCAGGAAATTTGAGGAAGTTACGATTGACGAAGTAATCGAAAAAAATCTGCAGGTTGTGGATATGACCGCCTCGATTCTGGCGAGGGATAATAAGATGCCGATGTGGGTATTTGGATTAAACGAAAAAGACAGTATTGTGAATACGGTAAGAGGCAGCTTTCAGGGGACAAAAGTTTTGGTATAGAATATGTATTATGTAAAGATGTTCGGGCAAAGCGGCCGTAAAGGAGAGGTTTTCATATGGATGAACGTTTAAAAGTATATGACGAAAAAATGCAGAAGGCTTATAAATATCTGGAGGGAGATTACCAGACAATCCGCGCGGGGCGCGCAAATCCCCATGTGCTCGATAAGGTGAAGGTGAATTATTACGGGACGCCCACACCGATCCAGCAGGTGGGCAATGTGACGGTGCCGGAACCGAGAATGCTTCAGATCGCTCCCTGGGAGAAGACACTGATCAAGGAAATTGAGAAGGCGATTATGGCATCCGATGTGGGGATTACCCCTTCTAATGACGGCGCGGTGATCAGGCTGGTATTTCCGGAACTGACGGAGGAGCGCAGAAAGGATCTGGTAAAAGAGATCAAGAAAAAAGCGGAAGAAGGAAAAGTAGCGGTCCGCAATATCAGACGGGACGGCAACGAAGCTTTTAAAAAGCTTTCAAAGCAGGATGTCTCGGAGGATGAGATCAAAGAATTGCAGGATAAACTGCAGAAAATGACGGATAACTATATCAAGGATATGGAAAAACTGATGGATGAAAAATCCAAAGAGATTATGAAGGTATAATAAGTATAGTAAAAGTATAGAATAAGAAGGGCGGCACAGGGGTTAACCGATGCCGCCCTCAAAGTGCAGGGTGGGATGGGAACCGGACTGTCGGTCTTTGGGACGCTTTGATGAGCGGATCGTGTTTTACGCCTGCGCAAATGAGGAACGATTATGGAAGAGAAAAACAGGAATGTACCGCAGCATGTGGCGATCATACTGGACGGCAACGGAAGATGGGCGAAAAAGCGCGGGATGCCCCGCAACTACGGCCATGCCCAGGGGGCTAAGAATGTGGAGGTTATCTGCCGCGCCGCACACAATATGGGGATCAGATACCTGACGGTGTATGCTTTCTCCACGGAGAACTGGAACAGGCCGAAGGAGGAAGTGGATGCCCTGATGAAGCTTCTGAACCAGTATATGAAAAACTGTCAGAAGACCGCAAAGAAGAACAATATGAAAGTGCGGGTGATCGGGGATAAGAGCGGTTTGAGCGAGGGAATCCGCAGGGACATCGAAGCGCTGGAGAATGCGACGAGAGAATATGACGGGCTGAATTTTACGATAGCCTTAAACTACGGCGGGCGGGACGAATTGACCAGAGCGGTCAGAAAAATCGCTCTTGATGTGAAGGACGGAAAGACAGCGCCGGAAGATATCACCGAGGAGATGATTTCGGCGTCTCTCGATACGGCGGAGCTGCCCGATCCGGATCTTCTGATCCGTACTTCCTATGAGCTGCGCATCAGCAACTACCTGCTCTGGCAGCTTGCCTATTCGGAGTTCTATTTTACGGAAGTCCCCTGGCCTGATTTTGATGAAAAAGAGCTGCAGAGGGCGATAGAGGCTTATCAGTTAAGGGATCGGCGCTTCGGAAAGGTCTGATATACGGGCGGCAGGCGGGAAGGTGCAAAGGCTGCGGATTTTGTGGGAGAAAGGCGGTAAGTCGGATGTTTTGGGTAAGGCTCAGGAGTAGTATCATATTGATTATTCTGGCGGCTGTCACCATGTTTGCAGGGGGAAAAGTCCTGCTTGCCATGATGATTTTTTTGTCCGTTGTGGCGTATATGGAGCTTGCCGGGGCGGCAGGCGTCAGAGAACGGAAGGATCAGGCGGACAGGGAAGCTTTGCAGAGGGAAGAGCTGTACGGGAAATGGAAGAAGAACGGGCTGGAGATCGTCGGCATCTGCGGCATTATTCTTTACTATGGGCTGTTGCTGGCAAACGGGGATAAGGGGTTGGAGGCAGTGCAGAGAGGAGTCCTGTTTTCCCTTGTCTGTGTGTTTATGGGCGGGATGTTTGTCTATGTATTCGGCTTTCCGAAATACCAGGCGCATCAGGTGATGGCGGCATTTTTCGGCTTTTTCTACGGACCGGTATGTCTGTCCTTCGTGTATCTGACAAGAGAGCTGGGACGGGAAATATCCGGGGAGCGGGCGGTGATCGGACTGTATATCGTATGGCTGATCCTGATTTCCTCCTGGGGCTGCGATACCTGTGCCTACTGCGTGGGAATCCTGATCGGGAAACATAAGATGTCTCCGGTGCTGAGCCCGAAGAAGTCGGTGGAAGGGGCTGTTGGCGGTGTCCTTGGAGCCGCGGCGCTGGGAGCGCTGTACGGCTGGATGGTGATGGACAGACTGAAGGAGGAGCAGAGGCTGATTTTGTTTTTCGCGCTGATCTGCGGCGTGGGAGCGCTGATCTCCATGGTGGGGGATCTGGCGGCTTCGGCAATCAAGAGAAATGCGGATATCAAGGATTACGGGAAACTGATCCCGGGACATGGGGGCGTGATGGATCGTTTTGACAGTGTGATCTTTACGGCGCCGGTGATCTATTTTATGGCGGCGTATTTGCTGACATAGTAAAAGCCCCGGGGCGGGCATCAATGTCATTTAGTTAACGATTGCCGGACGCCGTGAGGAACATAAAATGCTCCGTCGCCACGCTTTCGCCGGCTCTGTTTTTCAAGAGCCTGTGAAACAGCGTAGCGGACACTAAACTCGTAAGGAACCTCGTTAAGTGCCGACGCTTTTTAACGGGCTCCTTAAGCAT
>JAAWOG010000045.1 GCA_022799355.1 Lachnospiraceae bacterium
GCACTTCGCCTTTTCTTACCTCCAGGTTTACATGGTCCAACGCATGTACTCCCGGGAAGGACTTATCGATGCCCTTCATCGTCAATATCACTTCACCCACATCATCACCCGCCTTACCTTCCTTTTTTATGCCGTCCCCGGTTTTACGCCGGGACAACAAAAGACAACCGGCATATGACGCCCGTTGTCTTTTAGTATAAAGTTTCTTCCTTTTATTTGAAATAGAATATTATCCGCAAAAGGGGGAAATTATTCCTCATCAGCCTCCCGAAACGGAAACAGAAGTTTCTGGTTTTCCTCCGTGTAGATCGTCTCTTTTGTGATCAGTACCGAGCCGGATTCCACCACTTTCGGCACCTCCTGGCTTCTCGCCGCCTGATATGCCATAGAAACTCCAAGATAGCCCATATTCAGAGGCCGCTGCACGACAATGGCGTCAAATATGCCGCTCTCGAGAAACTGTATCTCCTCCAGAGAACTGTCAAATCCCACCATATCCACTTCGCCGCCAAGCCCCATGTCCCGGACCGCCCTTGCCGCCCCTGCCGCGGAATACTCATTCAGTCCAAATATGACATTCATGTCAGGATTTTCCGCCAGCATCTCCCTGGTCTGGGCATATGCCTTATCATAGTTGGAGTCACAAAACCGGATATCCGAAATCCGACTCTCAAATTCCCCCAGCGCATCCCTGATGCCCTTCTCCCGCTCCACCGCGGTGGATACCCCTTTCACATGTCCGATGATGCCGATCACGGAATCTTCCTTTAAAAAGGGCTTCATATACGCCCCCATCTGATACCCCGCTTTCAGGTTGTCCGTAGCCACAAGGCAGCACCCCACTTCTTCCTCCATCACGGAATCCAAAACCACCAGCTTAATCCCGACTTCCTCCACCTTTTTGGCATAGGGCAGCGTCCTCGTGTAATCCCCCGGCGCCAGCACAATGGCATCCGGACGCATCTCAATCGCCTCCTCGATCATCCTATTCTGCATCTCGATTTCCGTCTCCGAAGAGGGCGCAAGAATGGTCAGTTCCACATTTTTTTCCAGCGCCGCCATCTCGGCGCCTTCTATCACATCACTCCAGAACGCATTGGCATCATCCATCCCCTTCGGAATCAGCACGATCCGCACCAGCAGTTCATCGCCGCCCTCATCGCTCTCGCCGCTGGAATAAAAAAATACGCTGATTGCCGCCAAAATCGTTACGGCGACAAGCCAAAACAGAATGTGGTTATGGTTGTGTTTATTTTTCATATCATCCTCTCATCAGATCCGGCAGCGGCAGGTGGATACTCACCCTCACTCCTTCTCCCTCTCTGCTCTCATAGGACAGCCCATACTGCTGGCCATAATAGAGCTGAATCCTGTGATGCACATTCAGCACACCCACACCGTTTTTCCGGGTGTCCGTCACTCTTTCGTCAAACACATGGGAAAGCTGCTCTTTTGTCATCCCCACACCGTTATCGATAACCCGCAGCACAACCTGATCTTCCAGAAAGCCTCCCTCTATTCTGACAAGCCCCTTTCCTTCCTTATATTTGATCCCATGGTAAATGGCGTTTTCCACAAGGGGCTGTATGATCAGTTTGACCGTTTCCATCTGCAAAATAGCCGGTTCCACATCTATTTCATATTCCAGTTTGTCCATATACCGCATCTTCTGGATCGTCAGATAGCTGCGGGTATACTCAATCTCTTCCTGCAGTGTCACCATCTCATTTTTATTGCTGATGCTCTTCCTGAGCAGTTTTGCCAAAGACGAGGTCATCAGCACCACTTCTTTTCTGTTGCCGCCCTCCGCCATCCAGATAATGGAATCCAGGGTATTATACAGAAAATGGGGATTGATCTGCGCCTGCAGCGCGTTCAGTTCGCTCTTGCGCTTCTCTCTCTGTTCGGCATTGTTCTGCTCAATCAGCTCCCTGATCTGCAGGATCATATGCCGGAAGGAACGAAACAGATCCGATATCTCATCCCCCGTATCCGGTTCCTCAATCTCCACATCAAAGTTTCCGCTCTCCACGGCTTTCATGGACTCCCGCAGTTTGCGGAGCGGTTTTGTCACCATGTCCGTCAGAATAATGGAAAGGTTCAGCGCCACCCCCACCAGCACGATTGCCATCAGGTAAAACAGATTCCGCAGTCTGTTTGTCCTCGCCATCATCTCATCCAGATAGGTAACGCCCACCATGGTCCAGCCCGTGACCTCCGATCTGGAAACCGTATAAAGTTTTTGTCCGTCCCCGGAAAAAACCACTTCCTCCCCCTTTTCCATCCCCAGGGTAAACTCTTCCTCCCAGAGTCCCGTGTAAATCAGCCTCTGCCTCGGATGGTAGATCAGATTGCCTCCCTCATCCATAATAAACACATAGCCCTTTGTGCCCAGGCTTGTCTTCTCACAGAGCCGGCTGATGGAGCCGAAATTCAGATCCACAAAAAATACGGCGCTTTTTTCCCCTTCTCTGATCTCCCTGCTCAGCGTCACCACCCAGGGAAACTCATCGCTGACAATATTCTGGACATGGGAGGAGGTGATGACTTCCTCCCCCGAAAGCGCCTTTTTGTACCATTCCCTCTCTTCATATCCCGCAAAGGGATTGATCTTCGTATCGGAGTCATTGATCAGATAGCGCCCGTCCTCCCCGATAATACCGATATTGCAGATATCATTTCCGGTATCTTTCAACGTCTGAAAAAGTTCCGTCACCTTCCCGCCGTACCGCTCCTGCTGCTGCACGCTCTCCGTCCCGGAAAACAGATAACTTCTGACATCCGAATCTTCCACCACAATCTGCGCAATGCTTTCCATATTCATGATATAGGAATCAATGCTCTCGTTCATCATCTCAATCAACTGGGATGTATATTCAATTGCCGTGTTCCGCACGGCGGTCCTGCTCTGGTTGATGGAAATGACCATAAAGCTGACCACCGCCGCCGCCACAATAAACAGCAGGGAAATATTGATCTTACCCTGCAGGCTTTTTGCATAGCTGCCGTTTTGTTTTGCCATACTTCTCCTCATTTCTGCGTTGTTTTATTACGCATAACGAGTTTGTGACAAGCAACGCGCAGACACAAATCTCGCGATTGAAAATTTAATTTTCAATCTTTCAGTTCCTTAACCGCTTCGCGTATTCCGTAGGCGTCATGCCTGTATGTTTTTTGAAGATCGAACTGAAATAATGGGGATCGTTATACCCCACCGCCAGCGCCACCTCATAACTTTTCATATTGGATGTCTCAAGAAGTCCCCTTGCCTTTTCCATCCTAATCCTGGTC
Source organism: Lachnospiraceae bacterium (assembly GCA_022799355.1). Classification (GTDB taxonomy): domain Bacteria; phylum Bacillota; class Clostridia; order Lachnospirales; family Lachnospiraceae; genus 1XD8-76. The sequence goes on from JAAWOG010000045.1 coordinate 3,292, forward strand.
AGGGCTTCCACAAACGTCTCTCCTGTCGCACTCTTAAAGATCGTGCTGAAATAACTGGTGCTGACACAGAGATAACTGCATACGCTGCCCAGCGAAAGATTCACATTGCCGTAATTTTTCTCCATATAATCGAGTGCCAGCACCGCCTGCTTCTGATTGACGCTCTCGCGTTTTCCCGCGATATCTTCGGAGAGCTTATTACAAAACTTAAGGAAACACACCTCCACATCGGCAAGGTGTCCGTACTCCGACAAATGGTTGATAAAATCCGCCTCCTCCGTTTCCCTGCCGATATCCACCTCATTGTCCTCCAAATTGATCAGGATTGTGAGCACCATGTTCTGGATATGCAGAAGCAGTTTTTTCCTCTCGCAGCCCGAATCCCGAAATTCCTGAAACATCCGGCAGGTATCTTCCTCCAGCTCCGAAAGCTTATGCAGTTTGATCGAAAGTACCAGCCTGTCCACCCAGAAGGAGGTACGCAGATAGCCGTTCTCCTTTTTGCCCGAAAAGTCCTTCTCATAGACAAAAACACGTTCTTCCAGCAAAAATCTGTTCTCCCTCGCCCGGAGCACCCCCGCATAACTTGCCGCCCATTTTTCAGGCCCCGCCACGGTCTGCCCTACCAGAATACAGACTTTCATTTTCATAAACCGGCGCAGGGCTTCCACGATACCATTGCCCGTCTTTTCAATTTCTTTCAGGAGCGCCGCCTCACTGTCGCCGGAAAAAATACAGATACTCCTGTTTTCGGTATTCTGCAGAAAAATAATGCGCGGATTATCCCGCACCAGCTCCTCACTGATATTGGCAACGGAAAACTCCAAAAGCTCCTGAGTTGTCTCCGGATACAGTTTCAAAAAGGCAGAAGTATCCTCCAGTTCTATCATGGTCACCGCCTGATATGTCCCCGCCATCTTCAGCCCAAAATATTCCAGCCGCGCCAGGACATCCCCGCCGGGGTAATTTCCTTCCAGCAGCCTGCTGAGAAAATGGTTCCGCAGAATCGGCATGTTTTTCTGATATTCCTGCTGGATCTTCTCCAGTTGTCCTCGTTTTTTTGACGCCGCGTCCAGTTTTTTATGTATTTTTTCCAGTTCCTCCACCAGTTCCGTGGAGGTAATGGGTTTCAGAATATAATCCGCCACTTCGTAGGACATTGCCTGCTTCGCATAATCAAAATCATCATAGCCGCTGATAATCACTACCATAATATCCGGATGATGTTCATGGACATAGGCGGCAAGCCCGATCCCGTCCAGAACCGGCATACAGATATCCGTCAGGATCAGATCAGGCTCCGCCGCCTCGATCAGGGCGATCGCCGCCTTTCCGTTTTCCGCGGTGCCAACCAGCGTAAAATCCACATCCTCCCAGGGCGTGTTTCTGCTGATGGCGTCTCTGGTTAAATATTCGTCGTCTACAAGAATTACTTTGTACATGGAACTCCTTACCGGTGATAAGTCCGCCCGGACGGGAAACTCTCCTGTCCGGGCCGGGTTGTTTTAATACTTATGTTACATGCCTTCGTCCGTTATTTTTCCTGCCCGGTTACTTTGAGATAGGTTTGATATGCTTCTTCCCAAATCTCCTCATCCTGGGGCGCATAGTGCGCGATGGGTTCGGAGGCAGCTATCACGCGGCGGGCTTCGTCGATATCTTTAATCTCGCCGGTTGCCATAAGCTGCAGGGCAATGTTGCCGTAAACCGTTGCTTCGATGGGACCTGCGGATACTTCCCTGTGACAGGCATTGGCGGTGAGCTGGCAGAGCATATGGCTCTGGATGCCGCCGCCCAGCATGTAGATCACCGGATATTCCCTGCCGGTGCAGGCTTTGATCTGATCGATGGTATTTCTGTATTTCATCGCCAGGCTCTGGTTGATGCAGCGCACGATCTCGCCGTCGGTCTGCGGTACATACTGACCGGTCCTCTCGCAGTATTCCCTGATCCTTCGGGGGATATTTCCCGCGGGATTAAACTCCGGCGCAGCCGTATCCACAAAACACTTTAAGGGCTCCGCTTCCTGCGCCATCTTTTCCATCTCGCCGAAGCCGTACTCCCTGCCCTCTCTGATCCACTGACGGCGGCTCTCCTGGATCATCCACAGTCCGATAATGTTTTTCAGGAAGGAAATCCTTCCGCCGTAGCCGGATTCGTTGGTGATATCCAGTCTGGAAGAGGTTTCGTTGATCAAAGGCTTATCCAGCTCCGTTCCGAACAAAGACCAGGTGCCGCAGCTCATAAAGATAAAGTCTTTCTCCTGTGTGGGCACGCTGACCATAGCGCTCTGGGTATCGTGTCCCGCAACCGCAATGACATCGATGTCACCTTCCAGTCCCAGCTCTTCTTTGATCGCCGCGGTCACTTTTCCCGCCTTTGTGCCGCAGGGGATGATCTCCGGCAGGATTCTCTCCGGGATACCCAGCGCATCTAACACTTCCTTCGACCATTTGCCGGTATAGGCATCCATCAGCTGCGTGGTGGAGGCGATGGAAAACTCCGCGTGTTTCTCGCCGGTCAGGAAATACCCCAAAAGGTCCGGTGTGAGCAGGATCTTATCCGTCCGGTCAAATACCTCAGGCCTTTCCCTGACAAGGGAGAGAAGCTGGAACGCCGTGTTAAACTCCATAAACTGCAGTCCGGTGATGCCGTAAAATTTCTCTCTGTCAATCAGTTTAAAGCTCTCTTCGATAAGCCCTACGGTTCTGGCATCCCGGTAATGGATCGGATTTTCAAGAAGCCGTCCGTCCTTATCAAGCATACCAAAATCCACGCCCCAGGTATCAATACCGATACTGCCAAAGCCGCCGGCATGTTTTGCCTTTATCATGCCCTGCTTCATCTCAAAAAACAGGCGCAGCGTGTCCCAGTACATCGTATCGCCGATGATCACCGGATCGTTGGAAAAACGATGTACCTCCTGTAATGTGATCTTCTCTCCGTCATATTCTCCGATAATCGCGCGCCCTGACGAGGCGCCGAAGTCAAACGCAAGTACTCTCTTACTCATAATCAATGTCTCCTATTCCGTTCCAATCGTTTAATCATATTCAAATATCCCCTGAACCGCATCGGATATGTTCATAATGGTTTCATATGGCACATGATCTATTTTGCTGCATCCTCTGACAGCCGGATCGATCAGTTTTATCTGCTCACAAATGACAGTCCCTTTTGTCCCCTCTTTTCCCTCCGCCGGAATGTGAAGCGGTCCCGCCGGATAGCCCTCCAGCATGGGACAAACATGAAACACATTTGTATATTGTATAAAGGAATTTTTGCTGACTATAATAAAATAATTTTTGAACCCCGTTGTTTTTATAATATCTCCCTGAAAAAAGTCCCTCACAAAATCTCCTTCCCGATCGGCTCTCCCCAGTCAAATTCACATATGGAAATTTTTCCGCCGTATTCTTCCAACCTCTCTTCAAAAGTCTTATGTTTCCATACTTTTTTCAGGACAATTGCATCGCCTGCAACATCCATCTGCAGCGTATCCGATATGTTTATATTCAATTTTTTCAAAATATTTTTGGGAATCCGGATACCCTGACTGTTTCCCCATGGTTTTAAAATAACCTGTTCCATAATACCTCCATTCCGCCCTTCTTCCATCTCCAGGCAATCGTTATAACCGTATATACATATCATACCCTGAATGGTTCACATTATCAACACAGGATAAACGAAATGGTAAATAAATCGTAACAGTGCAGCCGAAAGGCCGAACTGTTACAATAAATCCCGGTACAGATCATACCTTCCGTACCGGGACATATTGTTTCAGCCTACTTTATTTTACAGTCTTGTAAATCGGTCCGTATGTGGAGCATGCTCTGTAATCAGCACCTTCTTTGTCTGCCGTGCCGAATGCACCCCATGCTGCCGGACGGAAGATATCGTCTGCCGGTACATTGTGCATCGCTACGGGGATTCTCAGCATGGAACACATCGTGATCAGGTCGGCACCGATATGTCCGTAGGAGATCGCGCCGTGGTTAGCGCCCCAGTTGTTCATCACATCATAAGCACTCTTGAAGGGGCTGCCTTCCTTGCCGTCCGTTCTCGGCGCAAACCATGTGCAGGGCCAGGTATAGTCCGTTCTCTTCCAGAGCGTATCGGAAACTTCCTCGGGCAGAGCCACGGTCCAGCCTTCTGCGATCTGCAGTACGGGACCTAAGCCTTTTACAAGGTTCAGACGGATCATGGTTGCAGGCATTTCCGCTTTTGTCTCAAATCTGGAGGAGAAGCCGCCGCCGCGGAAATATCCGTTGTCAGCCGCACACCACTCGGTTGCATCCATAATTGCCTTCTGGTCTTCTTCCGTGATATTGTACCATTCTTTCATGGTCGGATTGCCGTCCTCATCCTTACATACGCCGGATGCATCCAGACAGCATGCGCCGGAGTTGATCAGGTGGATAAAGCCGTTCGCGTCTTTTGCGTGGCCTTCGATATCATAGCCTGTCACTCTCTTTACGGAAGTATCGCTCCAGCAGGTACGCACATCCGCAAACATCTGTGCTCTGTTGGTAAGAAGCTTCATAAACAGCATGCCCAGTCCGTTCAATACATCGTTTTCCGTTGCCAGAACGAAAGGCTCCCTTGCGCCGTTCCAGTCGAAGGATGTATTTAACATAGCCTCCGGGAAGTCGCAGTTGGGCCAGTGATCCGTCCACTGTCTCTGTCCCTGGAAACCGCCGCAGATCGCATTATGTCCCACAGCTTCCTCCTCACAACCTTCCGGCAGATTCGGATTGCCCTGGTACAGATCTTCGATGATAACAGCCATCTTTGCGATAAATTCCCAGTCTTTTTCTTTCTTTTCATCGGAACTTCTCACGAAGTCAGGATTCTTGTCCCAGCCTTCCTTGCAGTTTGCCTTGATCCATGCAAGTGCTTTCTGATAGTCGTCCTCGTTGTAAATATGTTCATCTATTCTGCGGATGATCTCTACCTCATCGATGGATTCCACACGCATACCAAGATATTCCTCAATAAAGCCCTGATCGATGATGGAACCGCCGATACCCATCGTTACGGAACCGATCTGGAGATAGGATTTATCTCTCATGGACGCCGCTGCCACTGCCGCACGTCCGAATCTGAGCAGTTTTGCTTCCACGTCGGCGGGAATGGATGTATCGTCAGCTTCCAGCACTTCATGCCCGTAAATACCGAATGCCGGCAGGCCTTTCTGTGCATGGGTAGCCAGTACGGATGCCAGATAAACGGCGCCCGGTCTTTCCGTTCCGTTGAAACCCCATACCGCCTTGATGGTCTGCGGATTCATATCCATTGTCTCGGAACCGTAGCACCAGCAGGGAGTTACCGTCAATGTGATCGCTACGCCTTCTTTTCTGAATTTCGCTTCACAGGCTGCGGATTCCGCCACACGTCCGATCGTCGTATCGGCGATCACAACCTTCACCGGCTCGCCATTGGAATATTTCAGGTTTTCCTCAAACAATTTCGCAGCGGACTTCGCCATGTTCATCGTCTGCTCTTCCAAAGACTCTCTTACCTTTAATGCGCCTCTGCGGCCGTCGATCGTAGGTCTGATGCCGATTACCGGATAGTCACCGATATATCTGTTTTTTGCCATAGTAGATTTCCCTCCATAATCATTGTTGATGTTTTAGTTGCCCTATAAGCTATAGTATACAACATTTTTCAAAAATTGATAGTCTCAATTATATTATTATATGGACAATTTTTGTGATTTTTCTGGACTTCCTCGCTTCTTTAGGTTACAATTACCCGTAAAGCGGGAGTAATCGGCATGTTTTTAGTGATTGTCTCCAATTTTATATAAGAATCAGCAGACGCCCCGGCAATTTATGAACAATCCGCATCACCGAAAGGAAACCTTATGAAAGCCTTTCATGAAGTAAGAAATTACGCCTCCGACCTGATGGTCTGGCACAGAGAATTTGAAAATATCAGCTTTATCGCCCACTGGCACAGAGAGATTGAACTGCTCTATATCAAAAAGGGCTCCATTCGTATGCAGGTTACAAACCACTCCTTCACTGCCGAAGAAGGGGATCTTGTGGTCTGTGATACCGGCGAAATCCACTACAGCAATTCCTGCAGCAGGGGCTCCATACTGGATTTCATTATCTTTGATACCGGTCTGATCAGCAGCCATTATCAGCATCACAGCTTTGCAAAGCCCCTCCTTACCGCCGAAGAACTGGAAGCCTCCGGACTAAAAAAGCGCCTTCTGGCGCTGGAGACACTGATCGATATGGAATTGTCCGATAAAAAACCCTACTATCAGGAACTCATCCGGGCGGCACTGCAGAATTTCTGGTTCCGGCTTCTGCGCATCATGCCCATGGACGAAGGCGGCAGTACGAAAAACCGCCGGACCGTTATGCTGGAAGAGTTTCAGTCCCTTCTTTCTTATATGGAGGAACATGCCTCTGAAAATATCACCTTAGAGATGGCCGCCGAAAAGATGCATTTTTCTCCGAGCCATTTTTCCAAAGTGTTCAAACAGCTTACCGGCACCGGATTTGTCCGATATTTAAATACGATCCGCATCACCCTTGCCTCAGAGCTTCTCTCCCGCTCCGATTTACCCATGATTCAGATTGCCTTTGCCTGCGGCTTTCAGAATGTGCGGAATTTCAATCGGGTTTTTAAGGAGATCACCGGCTCTACCCCCTCCGAATACAGCCGGATCGCAGGAAAGGAACCACGGAATTTTACCTATTATAAATCCAATGCCGATATCATCGCGGAGGCGGAAAAAGATCCGATAACGATCGTAAAACAGACCTGATCCGGGCAGCCCGTAGCGATTTATCCTAAAGGCTCTTTGCCGCATCACTCCCCGGGTTCAAGCAGTTCCTGTTCCACGATCTTTGCCGCACATGCCACAAACTTTGCACAGGGGCGCTTCCGGTAATATTCCGGCGTCCGCTCGGATGGACGCGAGGAGCTGTCCCGTCCCAGAATATGCAGCAGTTCCCGGCAGATCAGAGAACCGTTTTCCTCTTCAAACTTCGCCGTAAGATCTCTGGTCCTCTTATACACTCTCTCCCTTGCCTTAAGGTCCGTCGGCTCCACATCCCCCTCCGCAAGTCCGGTAAGCAGCGCCATCGCCGATACCGTCCCGCAGACTTCCCGCAGCCTGCTGATACCGCCTCCTAAGGAGTTTGTCAGATTCATGGCCGTCTGTCTGTCGATGCCGAAGAGATCCGCATAGGTGGAAAAAACCGCCTGGGCACAATTGCATCCGCCAAGAAACGCCTCCACCGCCTGCTCCTGTCTGGACTCTTTCAGTACCGCTTTATCCGCCTGTTTTTCGTTGTCATGCTTATCCCTGTTATCCATCTTATTCCTCTCTCCGAATCCTGCTCTTTTTTTGCCGGATTTTTATCTCCTTATTTCCTGAAAATCTCTCTTTTTACGGTCTGTCCCCCTGCTGTTTTCTCGCCCGGTGCCTTGCCATGATCTCCGCCTGCCTGCGCCTTCTCTCCTGCTCCTTCCGGTAACTCTGGTAAAAAATGAAGCCGCAGACTGCCACCGCCCCAAGGGATACGGCAATGACTGAGACGGTCAACACCGGGAATCCACCGGATTTTTCCCGATCCTTTTTCTCGTTCCCGCCGCTTTCCGCCTGGTCCGTGCTTTCTTCTTTTCTGTCCGTAAGGCCGTCCACCCGCTCATCCATTTCCTTCTGTGTCAGCCTCTCCCCGTCCTCTCCCGCCGGCTTCTCTTCTTCCTCCGCCGGCGTCTCTTCCTCCTCTGCCGCGCCCAGTTCTTTTGCCTTTGCATCGATCTGCGCCCTCAGAGCCGGATTATCATAACAGGCAAACCCATAGTTGAACAGGGCGATGGAATCCTCATAATGCTTCGGCTTTTCATCTTTCAGCACAACACAGACCAATCTGTGCCCGTCTTTTTTGGCAAAGGTGACAAGTGTCTGTCTTGCCGTATCCGTATAACCGTTTTTTCCGCCTGTCGTATATTCATAAGGCTTTTTCCCGGAACGCTGACATTCCGGCAGCATACGGTGCTTATGCCGCAGATCGATCGCATCCGGCTGCTCCGGCGTCGCATCAATATGATAATAAACGGTTGCCGACATCTCCAGCAGCATCTGATTTTTTGCAAACGCCTGACCGATCAGCGCCATATCGTAAGCGCTGGTATAATGATTGTCATCGTGCAGCCCGTTGGCATTCACAAAGTTTGAATCTGATCCGCCCAGTTCCCGCACTTTCGCGTTCATCATCTCCGTAAATCCCTCTATGCTGCCGCCTACATGCTCCGCTATTCCGGAGGACACCTCGTTTGCCGATTCCAGCAGCGCCGCATACAGACATTCCTCCATGGTAAGCTGCTCCCCCTCATCTATGCCAATATTGGAAGAACCTCTTTCTATCCCGTATACCGCCTCATGGGAAAAAGTGACTATATCAGTCAATTCACTGTTCTCCGCCGCCAGCAGACATGTCAGCAATTTGGTAATGGATGCCGGATACTGCCTTTTATGAATATTTTTCTCATACAATATGACGCCTGTGTCAATATCCATCAAAATAGCGCTGTCCGCCACTACCTCCGGCGCCGTAGATGCATCCAGCGCCCAGTCCGGTCCTGAGGGAAGCTGCTCCAGGGCCTGTGCATCCTCTCCCTCTTCCGCGGCACCCACGCTCATACACTGTAATATCAGTGACAATACCGTCAGAACGATTGTCACTTTCCATCTTCTCTTTTTATTCTTCATAGTTTAATCTGTTTATTTATTTTCCGCTTCCATTATGATCCTCAGAAATAAGGTTCACAATTCCATACAATATTCTTCCCGTCCGAATATGCCACAATTGTCCCCTGCATATCCGTCCGCCGCACTTTTACGCCCGCCTCCCGCAGCCGCTTCAGCACTTCCTCATCCGGATTTTCTTTTTCTCCCTGATCATCACAGCTTATCACCGCAAACGCCGGAGAAACGGCGTTCAAAAATTTCTTTTTGCTGGAACTTTTCCCGCCGTGATGTCCCACCTGATATACGTCCGCCCTCAAAGACAGCCCCGGTTTTCGGCTGTTATCCACCATATCGTTTTCCGCTTCCTTCTCCGCGTCTCCGGTGAACAAAAACGTATTCTCCCCAAAGCGCAAAAGCAGCGCAATGGAAGAATTATTGGACTCCTCATACACGCCGCTTGGTGCAAGTATTGTAAACCGGGCTTCTCCAAGCTGATATACGGCTCCCACCTCCGGCATAAGCGGCACAATGCCCTTTTGCTTTAATGTCTCATGCAGAATCTCTTCCGTCCCGCTTCCCTTCACATAGTCAGGTAAAAATACCTGCCCTGTGGGAACTCCGGTTAAAATGGCGGGGGCGCCGCCGATATGATCCTTGTCCGGATGAGTCAATATCAGATACTCCAGCTTTTCCACTCCCTGCTCTCTCAGATAACTCTGCAGTTTCACTCCCTGTGTATCATCCCCGCAATCGATCATCATGGCATATTCCCCGCAGAGAATCAAGGTGGAATCCCCATGCCCCACATCCAGAAAGTGTACCTCCAACGCCCCTTCCGCTTCTACGGGATTCCCGGCATCTCTCCCGGGTTCCATAAAAAGCAGGCACAGCAGCGCCGCCGCGCAAAAAAGCAGCAACAGGAGTCCTCCCCGCTCTTTGCCGAAACGAGTCCCACCGCTTTTTCTATTATATGACCTAAATAATCTCATATTCCAGTCCTATTGCATCCGTCAATCTGCATAAAGCCTGATCCCAGCATTTCTCCGGCTCCTTATCCATCGTAAAGCCCTGATAGGAAACGCCTCCTGTCATAGTGACCATACCGTTTTCGTATTTCACCGTACAAAGCAGATACTTTACAAATCCCCCGCTTCCCGCCTCCTGCTCCGCGCTTTTCAGAAGCTCCTGCGCCTTCTTCGGATTATATGCCAGCACCTGTTTCATAAAAAGCGGTGTGCGCTTTCCCTTTACGGCAGTAAGGATCTGAGGGCGCACCGACTCCCAGGCCGTAAACTCCCACAGTTCCTGCATTTCCTGCTCTTCCTTCGTATAAAAATCCCGCCTGATCCGTCCGTCAATACTATAGCTGACATATGTATCGACTTTTGATTCCATCAGCAGAAAATCAGAAAAAGCATCCGACATCAGAAACTTCTGCATAAATTCTTTTATATTTTTTATCCTTAAGCAAATCATAGCGCTGTGTCCTCTTTATTTTACTGCTTATCATCTTAACAAAAAAAGCGGCCGCACGCAACCGCTTTTCCACATCATCCTCTTTTCCTGTTGTCGGATACCATTTACCCAATCCGTAAAGATCTCCCAAAAATAACAGCTCACTCCGTTTTCAGCGCCCGCATGGAGTTCATAATAGCGATCACCGCCACGCCCACATCCGCAAAAACGGCCTCCCACATATTTGCCATACCGAAGGCTCCCAGTATCAGTACAAGTGCCTTGATGCCAAGGGCAAAAACAATATTCTGTCTGACAATCCCAAGCGTCTTTCCGGCACACCGCATCACCGCCGCGATCTTTCGCACGTCATCGTCCATCAGCACCACATCCGCCGCCTCTATCGCCGCATCGGATCCCATACTCCCCATGGCAATACCGATATCCGCCCTTGAGAGCACCGGCGCATCATTGATGCCGTCTCCCGCAAATGCCAGCTTTTCTTTTCCCCTCTGCCCATCAAGCAATGTTTCCACAATGCTTACCTTATCTCCGGGCAGAAGTTCCGCATAAACTTCGTCAATCCCCAGCGCGGCGGCTGCGGCCTCCGCAGCTTCTCTTCTGTCGCCGGTCAGCATAACGCATTTTCTGACGCCTACTTTTTTCATATCGCGGATGGCCTCGGCCGCCCCTTCTTTTACCACATCGGAAATCACCAATGCACCCAGATACCGTTTTTCACAGGCCGCATAGATAACCGTTCCCGCTCCCGCCACACTTTGATAAGCTATCTGTTCCCGCTCCATCAGTTTTTCATTGCCCAGAAGAACTTCTTTGTTATCTACCCTGACACAAATGCCATATCCGGCAATCTCCTTCGCCTCCGACACCCTGTCCATATCGGGCTTTCCGCCCTGCTCCTCATAAGCCTCCCGAACGGAAACCGCAATCGGATGGTTGGAATATCCCTCTCCGAGAGCGGCAAGCTCCAGCAGCTCCCTGCTTCGCCCATCTCTTCTCTCCTTTGATTCCCCGGCTTTTTGCTCCGACGGCAGAATCTCAGTTACCTTAAACTCTCCTTTTGTCAACGTTCCCGTCTTGTCAAAAACGATTGTCTTTACCTCCGCAACGGCTTCCAGATAATTTCCACCCTTCACAAGAACGCCCATGCGGGAAGCCGCGCCTATACCGCCGAAAAACCCTAACGGCACCGAGATCACAAGCGCGCAGGGGCAGGAGATCACCAGGAAGGTACAGGCTCTCTGAATCCATTCCCCGAAACCTCCTCCCAGAACAAAGGGAGGAACAAACGCAAGAAGCACAGCGCTGATGGTCACCGCCGGCGTATAATACCGGGCAAATTTTGTAATAAATTTCTCCGTTTTTGCCTTCTTGCTGCTGGCATTTTCTACCAGTTCCAGAATCTTAGCCACCGTGGAATCATCAAATTCCTTTGTGGTACGGATTTTCAATGTACCGCTCCCGTTTACACAGCCGCTGAATATCTCTTTTCCGGCACTCACCTTTCTGGGCACGGATTCCCCTGTCAGCGCCGCCGTATCGATATAGGATTCTCCCTCTTCTACCACACCATCCAGCGGTATCCTCTCCCCGGGTTTCACGACTATCACACTGCCCACTTCCACATCATCCGGATCTACCTGCACCACTTCACCATCCTGCTCCACATTGGCATATTCCGGGCAGATATCCATCATGGCCGCAATAGACTGGCGGGACTTTCCGACAGCATAGCTCTGAAACAGCTCGCCCACCTGATAAAACAGCATTACCGCTGCCGCTTCCGAATATTCTTTTACACCGAAAGCCCCGAACGTAGCAAGCATCATCAGAAAATTCTCATCAAAAATCTGACCGTTTTTGATATTGCGCAGCGCCTTATATATAATGTCATATCCGATGATCAGATAAGGGACCGCATAGGCAGGCAAAAGCGCCCATGTACCGGCAAGCGCTCCAAACATTCCCAGATGTTCACAGGCCATCAGCGCTGCCAGCAAAACAAAGGATATGATGATCCTCCATAACACGTTTTTTTGTTTTTTCGTCATTTCTTCTCCTCCAGTCCCTCACTGCTTCTTTACAGCAATATTTTACAATCCGGTTCTACCTTCGCACAGACCGCCGCCACTTCTTTCATAATCTCGTCAAATCTGTCATCTTCCGCATCTATCGTCATTTTCTGCGCCATAAAACTGACATTAGCGTCATTTACGCCCGCTATCTTTTTAATGGCCTCCTCCATTTTTGCCGCACAGTTTGCACAATCCAGATCTTCCATTTTAAATTTTTTCTTCATTTCTCTTCTCCTTCTTCTTTTTTGCTTTCTCTTATTCTTCGATATGTTCCCGCCCCTGCGCAATCATCGTTCTCACATGCTCATCCGCCAGAGAATAAAATACCGATTTGCCTTCCCGCCTTGCACTGACAAGTTTCGCCTGTTTCAGTATCCTGAGCTGATGAGAAACGGCAGACTGCGTCATATGCAAAACTTCCGCCAGATCACAGACACATACCTCCGCCTCAAAAAGTACAAACAGGATACGAATCCTTGTGGAATCGCCAAATACCTTGAACAGCTCCGCCAGATCATACAACTCCTCTTCCTCCGGCATCCCCTTATTCACCTTCTCAACCAGCTCCTCATGCACAAAAATCTGTTCACAGCACTCCACCTTTTCTCCTGCCATATCCATCCCCTTCCTTTTCCGACGCCCGGCTTTTCCCTCTCCCTGCCGCACTATGATCCCGTGTTTTCATATCGATTTTATTTTTGAACATATGAATAAGTGTTCATATGTTCAATATACTACCGCCGTCCGGATTTGTCAACCACTTTTAAAAAAATATTCCCCCCTCTTATCAAACATACATCTCTGTCTGATAAGAAGGGGGAAATTAATTAACATGTTATTATGTTATTCTGCCGGCAATTCCGCACCGGCATCGCCGGACTCCGGCGTACCTTCCATGCCGCCTTCCGCTCCCAGTACGCCGTCAACTCTGTCCTTATATTTTACACGATAGATCCGCATCAGGGATTCATCAATACGGCTCTCCTCCAGTGAACCGCTCTGTACCGCCTGCAGCAGCCCCGTATATGCCTCCTCAAACTTCTCCGGCATATAAATCATGTCAACGCCTGCGCGCAGCGCCTTCTCCGCCGCATCCGCGGAAGTATAATATTCCGTAACCGAACTTTCATTCAAAGCTCCTGTTATGATGATCCCATCATACGCCAGATTATTCCGAAGCAGCCCAACGGCTGTTGTGGAAAGACAGCAGGGCGTATTATCCCCTGTCACGTTTGGCGCCGATATGGTTCCCACCATAACAAATTCACTGCCTGCGGCAATGGCAGCCTGGTAAGCCGAAAACTCCGCCCCTTCCATATCAGCCTGGCTCCGCTGCGTATCCGCCATTCCGCTTTCGGTTGATTTTGTAACACCGCCCAAACCGGGGAAAGTCTTCACACAGGCACTGACGCCCTTTCCTGTCAGCCCCTGTACATAAGCCGCCGCCATCTCTCCTACCTGTGCCGGATCGGAACCAAAACTCCTGTTTCCGAGAATGCTTTCCTCTGATGTTTTGACATCCGCTACCGGTGCCAGGTTCAAATTAAAACCATACTCCGAAAGATAAGCCCCCGTATTATCTCCCGCCTGAAATGCGCCGTCCACTCCGCCTGCCGATGCCATATCCGGTACTTCCGTCACGGAAAGTTTGGATGCCACCACGGAATTTTCACCGCCCTCTTCGTTCACAGCCAGAAACAAGGTCTGATCGATCAGCGCCGTATTGCTCAAAAGCTCTTTCAACTGATCATCACCGGTAATATTTTTTTCCGTATAGACAAGCCCGCCCACTTTATATCTCGTAAGCGCTTCCTTTGTGGTATCGCCTGCCTTTGTCACACTGTCCACACCGGTAAGCTGTTCCGGCGTTACCATAAATAATGCCGCAATTTTATCTTCCAAAGGCATCTCCGCAATTCTTGCGGTCACTATTTCATCTAAGGGACTAAGAGCCGGCTCCTCCGCCTGTCCCGTATTCTCAGGCGTATCTTCCAGTTCTACGGACGGCTCCTCTGACTCATCCAATGCCGCAAGCTGTTCCTCCTGCTCCTTCGCCTGTTTATTTTCCTGAAACTTTTGCAGGACCTTTTTCCCACCCAGAAAGCAGCCGCCGACCGCACCCGCAATCAGTACGAGAACTACCGCATACGCAAGAATCTGGTTCCTGATCCGGCGCGCACGCCGACGGGCACGTTTTACGCTTTTATTATCCGGTTCATAGTCCTCCTCGTCGTCATCGTCTATTTCTTCTTCATCATCTTCCTCGTCGTCGTCATCTTCATATTCCTCATCATCGTCATCTATCTCGTCTTCGTCGTCATATTCTTCGTCGTCTTCCTCATCATCGTCATCTTCATACTCATCTTCTTCATATTCCTCATCCTTCGCAAAAAGACGCCTCTTTTTTAATTCTTTCTCTGAACTTTTGTTTTTTCCCGCTTTTGTTTTTTTCATAATTTCCTCATTTTTTGATGCTTGTCCTTTACTTTCCACTGCTCATTACCTACGTGGACATGATACCATATCTTGTTGCAAATTTCCATATGAAATAAGTTCTAAAGCAAAAAAGTTCTCGTACGTTGTAAAAGAGGGTACCAGTCTTTTCAACTAATACCCTCTTCTAAACTATGCTGTCCAATGGTTCAACCTCCATTTTATTACGTCAATCTATATGAAGTTTTGGCCTTCTGCTTCCTTTCCATTCTCTCTGCTATGTACCTTTGTACCGTAACGTTTCTTCTTTTCTTTCCTTCTCTTTTCGTTACCTTTTCAGATGTACTCGTCCGCTTCAGTTTGTTTCCGGTTCCATATTCTTTTATGGTAAAAATTTATGTTTTAGGTGGCCCGTACCTCCTTTGCTTAGATTCCATGATTTATATATTTCATCGGTGTTCACCGCTGTACCACTAATTCTGACTTCCCCTCCGATCTTTTTGCGATCATCAGGTTTCATTGTATTCTCTTATCCTTATATTTCGATTCCGATCTTCCCCACTTATTCTCTGCTGACCTATCTGTTCAGCAGGATTCTCAGTCTTCCCCTTGCTCTGATCTGCCTCCTGGTTTGTACCGTCTTCTCGATATTCTGATTTTGAGTTTACTTTTAATGGCCCATTGGTCTATACCACCTTTATCATGTTTTATTTTATTTCTCTATCCTGTTTCTTTATTTTTGATCAGGGCTGAACTTTCATCCGTCCATTGCCCCTTTACCTTTCTTATTCTATTTTTACTTTTTTGAGCTTTCTCTTACCTGCCCATTGGTCCGTACCTCTCTTGTCCTTTTCTTCTTTAAGCCTTCCTTCTACTTGTCCATTGGTCCATACCACCTTTGTTTTCGTATCATTCCGGTTTTAATTTACTTTTTCATCGGACCATACCGCCTTTGTTTTTGATCACTCCGGTTTTAATTTACTTTTTCATTGGACCGTACCGCCTTTGTTTTTGATCATTCCGATTTCAATTTACTTTCTCATTGGACCGTACCGCCTTTTCTTTTTTGTTCTCTCTGTTTATGTTTCCATTATAGCACCTTAAATATAATTGTCAATACATTTTTTTAAAAATCTTTAAATTTTTTTATTCTTTTTGAATCAGGTATGATTTATTTGATTTTTCAGAAAATTCTGACAATTTATCAGTTTTCTATACCGGTAATCCACCGCTATCCGCCTCTTGCTTTCCGGCTGCTTTTATACTACACTTAAAAAAACGCTGCTGTTCTATGAGCAGAATGCCTCTTTTGGGGCCAAACTATCATATAAGGAGAATACTGTTATGAATCATTTACAAACCGCTTTCAGCGCCGCCGTGCCCGGCGTCATTATGAATCTGAAAAAAAGAAACATCGATGCTTTCTATTATGAAAATTCTAAAGCCATGGTCGAGGATATTCTGACAAAAATCCCTGCCGGCAGTTCCATCACCTGGGGCGGATCGGAATCCGTGACGGAGTGCGGTCTGATGGACGCCATCCAAAATGGTTCTTATACGCTGCTTGACCGCACCTGCGCAAAAACGCCGGAGGAGCGGCGGGAATTTTATGGCAAAGCAGTTATGGCGGATGTCTTTTTGATGAGTACCAATGCCATTACATACAACGGCGAACTGATCAATATCGACGGCAACGGAAACCGCCTTGCCTGCCTGATGCAGGGGCCGAAAGAAGTCTTTATTATCGTCGGCATGAACAAATTTGTCGGTTCCATCGAAGAAGGCATACACCGAATCGAAAACATTGCCGCTCCCGCCAATGTACAGCGCCTGCAGAAAGAGACGCCCTGCCACACTCTCGGCAGATGTGCCCACTGCTTCTCCGCAGAGAGCATCTGCAGCCATACGGTAATCACGAGACGCTGCAGCCAGCCCGGCAGAATCAAGCTGTTTATCGTAGCGGAAAATCTGGGTTATTAAAGATTACGAATTATAAAAAAAGAACCATTTCGTATATACTGCGAAATGGTTCTTTTTTTATTTACCTTTATATATTTTTCATTGATGCATACTAATCTTTCAGCTTAAACTGTTTCTCCAGATTAGACATGGTCTCAGCCTGTGCAAGCATTTCCTGGCTGGTTGCGGAAAGTTCCTCAGCCGCAGCGGAGTTGGACTGCACGATCTCGGAAATCTGATTGATACCGATCTCTACCTGTCCCATGGATTCTGCCTGTTCGGAAGAAATCTGCGCCAGTCCGGAAACCGTTCCGGCAATATGGTTCACACCTTCCACTACTTCCGCAATAGCACCTGCGGCATGACCTGCCACATTGTTTCCATCCTCGATCTCCTGCAAAATACCTTCGATCAGACGACGGGTATCCACTGCCGATTTACCACTCTGATCAGCCAGTTTGCCGATCTGGTCAGCTACAACCGCAAAGCCCTTGCCCGCTTCACCTGCTCTTGCAGCTTCAATGGATGCATTCAGAGATAACAGGTTTGTCTGGCTCGCAATATCTTCAATTTCAGAAATGATATTTCCGATCTGCTGAGAGGTTTCGTTGATACGTCCCATAACCTCCATCAGTTTTTCCATCTCACCACGGCTTACATCCGCTTTCTCGGAGTATTCCTGAGCCTGGTCATAAGATTCTTTTGTCTTCTGTGCGGTATGGCCTACTGCTTCGCTGATATTCGCAATCGTAGCCTGCAGTTCTTCCACTGCACCCGCCTGATCCGTAGCACCTTCCGCGAGAGACTGTGCCGCTTCCGCAAGTCCGCTTGCACCTACGGATACCTGTTCTGATACGTCTCTCATATTATGTAAGGTCTCGTTCATCTGATTGATCGTATTATCCATCCCCATCGCGATCGCTGTCAGATCACCGATAAACATTTCCGGATACTGAGATGTTACGGTCCAGTCGCCGGCTGCCAGACCTGTCAGAGCCTGCTTCAGATCCTGGATTACACCGCACAATACACGGCTCATCTCTTTACCTGACTTCAGCATATCACCGACTTCATCCGGACGGTCATATACGGGGAATTCACTTTCCAGATCACCCTTTGAAAATCTGTCAAACCGGTCAGACAACGCTATAAGAGGTTTTGCGATACCATTTGCAACCTTAACGCCCAGGTTCATTGCAATAACCACACCCAGAACAACAAGGACAACATTTATAGCAACAACCGCATATACTACAAACTCCAGTAACTTACTGAGTTCGGCACCCTTATTTGTCTTGGTCTCCATAATGGATTCCATATAGCAATATGCTTCCTTGTAAGAATCCGCCATTTCCGTATACGCAATTTCCTGCGCCTGGGCTCCCTGTTCGTCGTCTCCGGAAGCACCCATTTCCTGTACCCTGGCTTCAACCTCAAAATACTTATCTACCGCTGTCTCAAGCTGGGCAAAAGTTTTTATTGCTTCATCAGTTACCAGTCCTTCTCCTACCGCAGCCATCTCTGTGTCAAACTGAGCTCTCATCTCATTATAATTCTTATACACTTCATCGACTATTTCAGGATCGTCATAACCGATAATAGCACGGGTGCAGCTTCTTAAATCCGCAAAATGCGTCATCATTCTGCCCACATCCCCCTGCGCAAAACCATAATTCACCAGAGCATCAGCATACTGACGTCCCATTACAAATGATGCAATAGCAGCAATAATCCCGGCGGTACTCAATAACGTCGCCACAATCAGGAAACTTGTGGTCAGTCGTTTTTGAATCCTCATACTTGCCAAATTCATACCAAAACTCCCTCACTTTCGTATTTTAATAACTTCTTTACTTAAACAATATTCTAGTTCAAAAGTATTTTTAAGTCAAGCAGTATCTGCAAAAGAAACATCCTATATTTTCCATCCGAAAAACAAATTGATAAATGCATAAAATTTTTGTTGACAGGGAAATCCGATAATGGTAAGATAATATTTGTGGTTGAGCGGAAGTGTCGGAACTGGCAGACGAGCAAGACTAAGGATCTTGTGGTGGTTACACCGTGTGGGTTCAAGTCCCATCTTCCGCAGTTTGTTTTAAGTGCTGAAAGCCTTGATTTTTCTAGGTTTTTAGCTCTTTTTTATTGTTCATACGGCCTGTTCTTTATCATCGGTTTTATTCCGGCAATATTGTAATCCCCTCCGGCTTTTAAAATAAAGGCAAACAAAGAGGTTATCAGAAAAACCATCTGACAACCTCTATCCCAATTATCTTTCCGCTTTTTCAGTCTGCCTCAGGCCTCTTCCTTATAGATTCCGCTGATCTGCTCCTCCACGGCAAAGAAACTGTCCAACAGCTGGGGATTGAACACACCGCACTCCCCGGCCCAGATCATCTCCAGCACTTTGTTTCTGCTGAATGCCTTCTTATAGACGCGCTTGCTGCTCAGGGCGTCATATACATCCGCCAGCGACACAATCTGCGCCCAGGGCGATATCTCGTTCTCCACAAGGTGATCCGGGTACCCTCTGCCGTCCCAGCGTTCATGGTGATGGCGGGCAATATCGCAGGCGTAGTCGAACATCGCACTCTCCCGCAATTGAGAAATTCTCTCCAGAAGCACGACTCCCTGCGTGGTATGCGTCTTCATAACCTCAAATTCTTCCTTCGTCAGCCTCCCCGGCTTTGCCAGAACCGCATCCGGGATGGCAATCTTCCCCACATCGTGCATAATCGATGCGACCGCGATATTATTGATCTCCTCCTTGCTCAGGTTCTCCCCGAATTCCGTATTCTCCAGCATAAACTTCGTGATGAAATAGATGCGGTTTACATGCTCCCCGGATTCCTCATTGCGGAACTCTATGGCGGTAGCCAGAGCCTCTATCATCCCTCTGTTCAGCTCACTGATGCGCTCCGCCTGCTTGAGCAGCTCGGTATTCTGATTGTCTATCACGGTATGCAGACGTTCTCTGGTGGCGAACAGTTCCACCACGGACTTCACCCGCCTGCGCACCACATAGGAAACCACCGGCTTGATAATGACATCCATCACCCCTAACCGGTACGCCTCCCGCGCCATCTCATCCTCATATTCCGCCGTAATCAAAAATATGGGAATCTTCTCCGGTATCTTCATTTTTTTCAGATGCCGCAGTACTTCGATGCCGTTCATTCCGGGCATGACCACATCCAGAAAAATCGCACAGAACTTCTGGCGGTTTGTCAGAATTTCCGAAAGCCCCGCACTTCCGTTCGCCGCTTCCCTGATCTCATACATATCCGAAAAAATCTTCGCCAGAATTTTCCGGTTCACGAAATCGTCATCAATAATCAAAATGGTATTAAAATTGTCCCTGTTGTGTTGTTCCATACCCTTCACTCCTCGATCCCCTATGCGGCATCACTTACAGAAAATAGTCAAAAATCATGGGCTCGCACTCTTCTAACAGTTTATAGACCTCTCTTCCTCCCACACCCATATCATCGTCCACCAGACGCCTGATAATGTATTTGATCGGTTTTGCCTTATCGCCGTAAAATCTGGATCGCTTTTCTTCAAATTCATCCAGCACTCTGCAGAGCTGATTATAGAAGGAATTGTTTTTTCCCTTGATGCCGTAGGGATATCCTTTGCCGTCATACCGCTCATGGTGATGGAGGCACATGCTGGCACAGATCTCCACAAAATATTCGCAGGCTTTCGAGTGATTCAGCCTGATAAAGTTTGAACCGTATATCGTATGCTTATCTTCCAGTTCCCGGGATTTTGTGCTGCCTGCCACCAGCTCCGCCGGCTTTTCATCCGGGATCAGCATCTCTCCGATATCACAGAAATACGCCGCTTTGCTGATCAGCAGAATATTATCCTGATTCAGGTACTCCCCCTTAGAAGTCCTGCTGTAGGCGTTCAGCATAATGCGCATCAGATCTGACCGCACCCTGTAACAGGAATCGCTCTTTCCGAAATTCACCAGATACGTTCTGTAAAGCGTCTCCAGTTCCGCGATGTATTTTGTCGTCTCCACCAGGTCCTCCCTGCTGAGATTATATTCCGGTATAATCCCCAGCCTCGACCGCAGACGCCCCTGTATATCCTCCCGGTCAAAAGGTTTTCCGATGAAATCACAGACATTGTACTGAAACGCCTTCTCCACGTTATGCTTCGTAGGCTCCGCCGTAACCACAAATACCGGGATGTCGTTTATATTTTTTTCTTTCATGAATTTCAGCACGTCAAACCCATCGATATGAGGCATGGACAGATCCAACAAAATGGCATCCAGATCCTCTCCCATCGTAGTAATATATTCAAACGCCCTGTTTCCGCTGTCTGCCTCCAGCACCCTGAAATCAGCTTCCAGAATACTTTTCAGTATCATTCTGTCCACCATGGTATCGTCCACAATCAATACCCTTTTTTTATCCTGCACCATATCTTTTCCTCCCAATATTTGATGATGATCCATTCCTTCCGGACAAGTTTCACATCAGCTCTGATTTCTCTCAATGCATTCGATGATCTGCTCCTGGATGGGGCGCAATTTCCCCATTACCTCTCCCGCTTCTTTTACTTTCCCTTCCCGCAGCATCCCGAGCATCTCCACATAGCCGTTGAAAAGCGGTGTCAGCGACAGATTTCCCGTCATACCCTTCAGCATATGTACCTGCTCTATCAGCTTTTCGGCATCCGCCTGCTCAAAATCACCGGCCAAAATCTCCGCACCTTTTACCGTATCCGGAAACATACCGAGCATCATTTCGTAAAGAGGTTCATCCCCCATCACACGATCTATCCCCTCCGCCGCATTCACGCCCAGATTTTCCAGTTCTTCTCTGTATCCCATTCCATAGCCCCTTTCTTTTTATCCCTGCTCTTTCTCTTTTTCTTCCAATACTTCCCGGATTGTCTTTTCCAGATTAGCCAGTATGATCGGCTTTGCGACGTGGGCATCCATCCCCGCTTCCAGGGCATCCCTGACGTCGTCCGCAAAAGCGTTTGCCGTCATGGCGATGATCGGTACCGTTATCCCGCAGGGGTGGTTCCCTTTCCTGATCTCCCTCGTCGCCTGATACCCATTCATAACCGGCATCTGCACATCCATCAGAATCATATCATACTCTCCAGGATCGGACTTTTCAAACATCTCCACCGCTTCCTGCCCATCCTTTGCAATGTCGCAGGTCGCTCCCCGGGTTTTTAATATCTTCACCAGCACCAGTCTGTTCACCTCTATGTCTTCCACCACCAGGATATGCTTACCCTTCACGGCGCTTTCATCCGGTTCGGGCGCTGCGGTCTCTCCCCCGGGCTTTTGATACATCACCCTCCGGATCGCCTCCTGAAATCTGGATAAGAAAAAGGGCTTCGGCATAAAGTGGTCTACCCCCGCTTCAAAAGCCTCTTTCTCAATATCGGTCCAGTCATAGGCGGTAAAGACCAAAATGGGAAGTTTATGCGGGTAATTCTTCCGGATCAGCCGCGCCACCTCCACGCCGCTCAGTTTCGGCATCTTCCAGTCCAGCAGCATCAGGTCATAAGGTTCGCCCTTTTCTTTCGCCTGCCGCACCAGAGGCATCACTTCCTCCCCGTCCGTCAAATAGTCCACCGTCACACCTGTCCCCGCCATACTGTGGACCACATTTTCACAGATATCTTCATCATTGTCCGCGACAATGATCCGCTTGACACCATGCTTTTTCCAAAAATCCGGCTCTTCTTCCTTTACCCTGGTCCGCAGCTGCAGCACCACGGTAAACACGGAACCCTCGCCCAGGGTACTTTCCACTTTTATCGTACCGCCCATCAGGTCCACCAGATTGCTGGTAATCGCCATGCCCAGCCCTGTCCCCTGTATCTTGTTGGTACGCGTATTCTGTTCCCTGGTAAAAGGATCAAAAATTACCTTCTGGTACTCTTCGGACATACCCTGTCCGTTATCTTTTATCCGGAACTGTATACGGCTGTACCCTTCCTTCACTTCCGGCAGTTCGCTGATCGTCACCTCGATCCTGCCGCCCTCCTGCGTATATTTCACCGCATTTGACAAAATGTTGATCAGAATCTGGTTGATGCGCATTTTGTCCCCGATCAGGTGCTCATGTTTGAAACCTGAGGTATATATCTGCATGGTCTGCCCTTTGGCGTTTACCTGGGGACGGATGATGCTGTTCAGCCCCTCAATAACCTCCACCAGATCCAGCTCTTCGGCATTCAGCATGACTTTTCCGCTTTCAATCTTGTTCATATCCAGCACATCGTTAATAAGCCCAAGCAGATGCTGGCTTGCCGTGTCAATCTGCCTTGCATACTCTATGACGGTTTTCGGATCGTCCGCCTCCTGCTGCAGCAGTGTAACGAGTCCGATAATGGCGTTCATCGGTGTCCTGATATCATGGCTCACGCTGCTCAGGAACGTACTTTTTGCCTGATTTGCTTCCCTCGAAGCAATCAGCGCCGTCTCCAGATTTTTCTGAACTTCCCGGTCCCTTGTCCTGTCCGAGACATAGACGATGATCTTTCTCTCCCCCTGTATGCAGGCGCTGTAGATCGTCTCCCTGAACCATCTGCGCTCCCCTGTCTTCGGATCTATCCGCTCTAACTCTATCGACTTCAGGGATTCCTTCTCGTACAGTTTCTCCTCATTCTTTATCAGGGCGCATGAAACCGCCTCCCACAGCCATTTATCTTCCTTTTCCTCCGGGTTTGCCTGTTCTTCCTCTCCCGGCGCCTCATTCTCCGCCCGGCCATTTGTCCCGCCTTCCACATATTCCAGAATTTTCAGTTCCACCGGAGCGCTTTCCGCCTGGATGCCCAGCACCCGCTCAAAATTCGGGCTCACATATTCTATGCTGCGCTTGTCATCTTTCAGCATAATATAGGCATCATCGGTGTTGTTTCCAAGATATTTCGCGAGAATGCCAAACTGCTGCTCTTTATATTCCTTTTCCTTCTCTTTTTGGAGGAGGTCTCTGCGCACCCTCCACATAAAGAAAAGAAACACGGTGAGCGTCACCATAATGGTAAGCGCGATTACTATGATGATCTGAGAGTTGCTGATCACGCGGTCTGCCTCGTCCATAATAGCCCCCTCGGATACAATGGACATCAGATACCACCCATCCACACTCTCGATCGGCGTATAGGTATAGACATACTCTTTTTCCTGATCATGAAAAAGCACCGATCCGGACTCATTTCTGCCAAGTTCTTCTTTTAAGAAGGCTGCCTTTTCTCCGTTTTTTCCATCATCATCGAGCATCTCAAAAATATTATCCCCGACGCCGTCCTCTTCCCTGACAAAGGGGCGCATCAAAACATCCCCCTGCCGGTTTATGATGTACGCGTATCCCTGTCCCCCATAAAAAGAAAGGGTAAATTCCTCCGACACCCGATCGGACTCATATCCCTTCTGAAACAGGCCTCTTACGCCATCCGCAAACGTAAAACACTCATAATACCCGAACATCTTCGTATCCGTAAACAGGCCGGTATACGGCTCCCTGAGGCCGCTGCCTGAAAATTTCCGGTACTCTTCCAGTTCCGCCTCTTTCATGCGGTGTACTTCCTGGGATTTGCTGTTATAATATTCTCCCGTCTCAAGGTTCACTACCGTATAGAGCGCATCCACCTCCGCAAACACATCCAGTTTGCTCCGGATACTCTGCTGATCCCCGGAATCATGCCTTGAAAAATCATCCGCATAACTGTGGATCCTCTCCCGATCCCGCCTTACAAAACTGTCAAACGCCTGCTGCTGCTGATGGGTTACGGTCTCCACATTGGAAATTGTCTGGGACATCAGACAATCACGTATGTAATGCACATAAAAGTGCGCTCCTACCAGTACGCACACCACCGCCGCCACAAAAAGATACATCCATTTTTTCTGGCTTTTCTTCTTTCTGTCCTCCTTCATTTTTCACGCCTTTCTGTTTATTTAAAAACCGGGATGCGGCAGCCGCACCGGACAACGATACATTATTTTCAGAATTATACACCGTTCCCGGCCCGATTTCAAGAACTTCCGCCGGGAAAGCCCCCGCCCTGTTCCATTCCCTCTCTCACTTTTTCCTCCAGCCCGTCCAGCAGATACCGCTTTCCGCCGCCCATACGGTCCAGATAATCCGTTCTCAGGTTCTGACTATAGTAGTCAATCTCTGTTTTCAACTCCCTTGCCGATAACAGGCGGCATCCCTGTCCCCGGATGATGATCTGCTCAAGCCCGTCGGAGGTCGCCACCGTAACATCGTATTTTCTGCCGTTTTCATGGGAGAAGCGCTCAATATACTGATCCGCCGTCTCCGCTTCCTTCGTGTAGACCACATGGATATTGTGGTAATCCAGCATCTCCGTATCGTGCCCTTTTACCCGGTAGGCATCAAAGACCGCAATCACCTCACACTGCCTCATTCCCTGATAATTGCAGAGAATATCCAGAAGTTTCCCTCTGGCGCCGTCGATGCTCACCTCCGAAATCTCTTTCAGATCCTCCCAGGCAAATATAATATTGTAACCATCCACCAGCAGATATTCTTTTTTTCTCTCCTTGCGTTTCCCTGTTTCCCGCACTTTTTCCGCGCCGTATTTCAGCGTTTTTCCCGATACGCCCTCCTGTTCGCCCCCGCTCTTTGACGAAAAACCACTCCCCTCAGCCCGCCGCTTTGTCTTCGCGTTCCATTTGCGCCCGCTGCCGCCGGGGCGGCTGTTGGCATGGGATGCGCCTGCCAAAATGGCATCGATCTCCTCGGTGCCGATGGCCACCCGGCTCTCCCTGTCCTTGTCTCTCTCTTCCTGCCGCAGCCGGATCCGTTCTTCTATCTGCCCTGTTTCTCCCTTTTGTGCTTTTATGCCGCTCTCCACATGCATATAAGAAGGTGCCTCATACCAGGGCACCAAAAAACCCGCTCCGTGGGCGCAAAACACCGAGGAAGAAGGGTTGTCCGTATCCATATCCGGATCATAGCCGATCTTTTCGACTACCTCCGCCGTGTTATGACAGGGCGCATAACCGCCGGGCTGGCAGCTTAAATGCCCCTGTCCTTTTGTATACGCCGCAACTTCCCTCTGATAATCCTGCAGACATGCCACCGGAGCCCGCCCGCGCAGGTACGCCCTGATGCCGGAAATCTCCGGCGCCGTTATCTTTCCCTGCATCCTCTCTATATCAGTCATCGCCCTTCCGACCATCTTAGCCGGAATCTCCAGCACAAACTCATAGAAGGGCTCAAGCAGTACCGGCTCAGCCTGCATCAGCCCCTGCCTCACCGCCCGGTAAGTCGCCTGCCTGAAATCACCGCCCTCGGTATGTTTCAGATGCGCCTTTCCGCCGGTCAGGGTAATCCTGATATCAGTTATGACTGATCCGGTCAATACACCTTTATGTTCCCGCTCCTCCAGATGGGTTAGAATCAGCCTCTGCCAGTTCTTATCCAGAACATCCTCACTGCAGTCCATGCCAATCTGCACGCCGCTTCCCGGCTCCCCGGGCTCTAAGCGAAGCTGCACTTCCGCATAGTGCCTCAGGGGCTCAAAATGTCCGACTCCTTCCACCACGTCCGCTATCGTTTCTTTATAAACGATATTGCCCGGTCCGAAATCCACCGCCATCCGGAACCGCTCTTTGATCATATTCTGCAAAACCTCAAGCTGTACCTGCCCCATAAGCTGTACATGAATCTCCTGCAGTTTTTCTTCCCATATAATATGAAGCTGGGGTTCTTCCTCTTCCAGTTGTCTTAAAAGAAGCAGCGCCGCAGCCGCCTGCACATCCTCCGGCAGATAGACCTGATAAGTCAATACGGGCTCCAATACAGGCAGGATGGCTCCTTTTTCCTCCCCCAGCCCATCTCCCGGCATCGTATATGACAGTCCTGTCACCGCGTAGATGCCGCCGGCTTCGGCACTGTCAGCCGTATCATATTTTTCTCCGGAGTAACTGCGTATCTGTGTCACCTTTTCCCGCCACAGGGCATCTTCCTCCCCCGGCATCCTGCCCTGCAGCTCATCCCTGACTTTCAGGCTTCCCCCTGTCACTTTCAGGAAAGTCAGCCTGTTTCCCTGCTTATCCCTGGAAATTTTATACACCCTCGCCGCAAAGGCTCCGTCCTTTTGATATGACCTTTCTTCTGTATAACATAAAAGCCCTTCCAGAAGCTCCGCCACCCCCTCCATGCGCAGGGCGGAACCGAAAAAACAGGGAAACAGCTTTCTCTCCGAAATTAATCCGGCTATCTCCTTCTGTTCTATAGCGCCCGACTCCAGGAACCTTTCCAGCACAGCCTCCTCGCAGACCGCGATATTTTCATAAAAATCTTCCGTGTCAGGGCGTGAAAAATCAACCACTCCCCCGCCCGTTAATTCCCGGCTCTCCGCAAGAAGAGCCTCTTTTTTTGCAAGGAGGAGCGTCTGGTCCGTCCCCTGCTGATCCATCTTGTTAAAAAAGAGAACCGTGGGAATCCGGTATCTCTCCAAAAGTCTCCACAGCGTCTTCGTATGTCCCTGCACACCGTCCGATGCGCTGATCAGCAATACCGCATAATCCAGCACCTGAAGGCTCCGCTCCATC
This sequence comes from Lachnospiraceae bacterium, assembly GCA_022799355.1. Classification (GTDB taxonomy): domain Bacteria; phylum Bacillota; class Clostridia; order Lachnospirales; family Lachnospiraceae; genus 1XD8-76. The sequence goes on from JAAWOG010000045.1 coordinate 30,530, forward strand.
TCCGCCGAAAAATCCACATGCCCCGGCGTATCCAGCAGGGTAATCTCCATATCTTTATACCGCAAAAGCGCCTGCTTTGAAAATATGGTGATCCCCCGCTTTCTCTCCATATCTTCCGTATCCAAAAAGGCATCCCGGTTATCCACCCGCCCCAGCCTGCGAATCATGCCGCAGTGATAGAGCATAGCCTCGGAAAGCGTGGTCTTGCCCGCATCCACATGGGCCAAAATGCCTGCCGTCAGTTTTTTCATGATGTAAGATCCTCTAACGTACCGAAACGGTACCCCATTCCTTCCCACTTTGTCAATAACTCATCCAGTATCTCACCGTTGGTCTTTGATGTATTATGCAGAAGAACAACCGCACCCGGATGAACTCTGCCGGTCAGTTTCGCGAAAGCCTCCTCCTTTGAGGGCTGCGCATCCACATTCCAGTCCACATAGGCAAGGCTCCAGAAAATAGTCTTATACCCCTGTTTCTGCGCCATAGCCAGATTGTCTAAATTATATTTTCCCTGGGGCGGGCGGTAAAACCGGTTCAGCTCCTGTCCGGTGATCTCCTGATATTTATCCGCCACCGATTCCAGTTCTTCCCGGAACTTCTCCTCCGCGGCGATGGTGCTTATATCCGGATGATGCCAGGTATGGTTTCCCACCATGTGTCCTTCCTCGCTCATCCGCTTTACCAGCTCCGGCGCGCTCTCCAGGAAATGCCCCACCACAAAGAAGGTGGCTTTCGCATTATGCTTTTTCAGCGCTTCCAGAATTTTTTCCGTATTGCCGTTTTCATAGCCGCAGTCAAAGGTGAGATAAAGTACCTTCTCCGACTCATCCCCCAAAAACCAGGCGTCATACTTTTTCAGTTCCTCTTTGGATAAACTCCCCGTAGGCTGGCTCTCACTGCCCTCTGCGCCAAACCCCAGTCCCCAGCTTCCGGAGGAGGACGTCTGCACATACTTCTCTCCCCCGTGAGATATAATGGTCACACCCCTTTGTATCTCATCGCCGTCGTTCTCCCGGTAGCTGCTGGCTCCCTCATTGCCGGAAACGTCTCTTCCGTTTTCTCCCTCCGTATCCTCCCCGGGTAAAAGCTTTTTCCCGAAAAACAGAACAAGTACCAGTATTGCCGCCCAGAAAACCGTTTTCATCAGTTTTTTGCTGTTGATCCCCTGCTTCTTATCCATACATTACCCTGCTCTCTCACACATATTCTCTTTCTATATGCTTATGTTGACAGGGTACGTCCTATGAAAATGTTCGGGAAATCACCTGTTCTTCCCACAATGTCATTTCGTTTAGCATTGCCGGACGTCGGGAAGAACATAAAATGCTCCGTCGCCACGCTCCCGCTCGGATAAATGGCTTAACGAAATGACACTGGTTCTTCCCATCGATGATTCCTAGTACTGCATTGCGGAAATAACGGTGAAAATCAGTGCCCGATATTTGTGTCAGGGCAAGGCGGAAGAAGGAGGCGATGCGGTGGCATCGTTGACTG